>JANPKN010000188.1:0-12986 GCA_031426075.1 Sphingomonadaceae bacterium | reverse complement strand
TCGTGTGACAGGTCCGTGGTGCCTGCCCATTGGGGGTAGAAGGGGACGTATTATGTCGCTGTTGAGCTTTGAACGAAAATATCGTGTTCGTGGCGGGACGCTGATTGGCGGAGACCTGTTCGATTTCTGGATCGGGCCGTTTTACGTCGGCTTTTTCGGTGTGATTTCGGCGATTTGTGCCATCCTGGGGACCGCGCTGATTTTCTATGCCGCGTCATTGGGGGACACTTGGAACCCGTGGCTGATTTCCATAAATCCGCCTGACGTTAAATACGGGCTGGGCTTTGCCCCGCTTAAGGAGGGTGGCTTCTGGCAAGTCATCACGATGTGCGCAACTGGCGCTTTCATTTCCTGGGCGCTCCGGGAAGTGGAAATATGCCGAAAACTGGGCATGGGATATCATGTCCCGGTCGCGTTCGGCTTTGCCATATTGGCCTATGTGACTCTGGTGATTTTCCGCCCGTTTCTATTGGGCGCGTGGGGCTACGGGTTTCCGTACGGGATTTTTAGTCACCTCGACTGGGTTTCGAACACCGGATATCAATATGTGAATTTCCATTACAACCCGGCGCATATGATTGCCGTGTCGTTCTTCTTCACTACCTGCTTCGCCTTGGCGCTGCATGGCGCTCTCATCCTGTCAGCGGTTAACCCGATGAAGGGCGAGAAAGTCAAAACGCCGGAATATGAAGACACTTTTTTCCGCGATTTCATCGGCTATTCGGTCGGTACAATCGGTATCCACCGCGTCGGTCTTTTCCTCGCGCTGAATGCGGGTTTCTGGAGCGCGGTATGTATCATCATTGCAGGGCCGCTTTACGCAGGTGGCTGGCCGGAATGGTGGGAGTGGTGGCGCAACATTCCGATCTGGTCTTAATGGAGGGGTAAAGAAATGGCACGTTATCAGAACATATTTACCCAGGTGCAGTTGGCATATTCCCCAGAAATGGGGATGCCGCTGCCCGCACGGGACGAACGCAGGATCGAGATGACCGGGTTCAGCTATTGGATGGGGAAATTTGGCCAAGCGCAAATTGGCCCGATCTATCTTGGCTGGCTTGGCCTTGCATCCTTACTGTTCGCATTCTTCGCAATCGAGATCATCGGGTTCAACATGTTGGCGTCCGTCAACTGGGATCCGGTCGAATTTGTCCGCCAGTTCTTCTGGCTCGGATTATATCCACCTGCACCTGAATATGGCTGGACGCCATTTGTACCGCTGGACAAGGGCGGCTGGTGGATATTGGCAGGATTTTTCCTGACAACATCGATCATCTTGTGGTGGTTCCGCGGATATCGCCGGGCACGCGCACTTGGCATGGGCACACATGTGTCTTGGGCATTCGCGTCAGCGATCTGGTTGTATCTCGTCCTTGGCTTCATCCGTCCATTCTTCATGGACAGCTGGGCCGAAGCCGTTCCGTTCGGAATCTTTCCGCATCTGGAATGGACGAACAACTTCTCACTGCAATATGGCAATTTGTTCTACAATCCGTTCCACGCGCTCTCGATCGTCTTCCTATATGGTTCGGCGCTCTTGTTCGCGATGCACGGTGCAACCATCCTTGCAGTTGGCCGTTATGGCGGTGAGCGTGAGTTGGAACAGATTACCGATCGTGGAACGGCATCTGAACGCGCTGCTTTGTTCTGGAGATGGACCATGGGCTTTAACGCCACCATGGAGTCAATCCATCGCTGGGCATGGTGGTTCGCCGTGTTGACGACATTGACCGGGGGCATCGGCATATTGCTGACTGGCACCGTCGTCGACAACTGGTATCTGTGGGCGATCGAACATGGATACGCACCCGAATATTAAGCGGTGCACAATCTGCAAAAAGAAACCCGGCCAGTGTACCGGGTTTTTTTATGGGCAGTTTGATTATGCCAATTCGACTATGGTACGCGCCGCAACATCCTACGCCGGTGCATGTCATACAGGTGCACGGGGAAGGCCAGTGCCAGGGGGACAGAGATAAAGGGCCAGTCCATGCCCGTCAGGGCTGCGCGTAGGCCCAACATCATCAATATGGCAGGTAACAGGGCTGGAACGATGTCCGCCCATTTCTGACCACGCAGGCGAAGCCACAAAGCCTCGAATACCAACACTGCGAGCACCACATCAAGGGCGCGGCCGCTGGCGAAGAATTGCTCCATCAGCCGAAGGGGCCGTTTAGCTGAACCACCTGATAATTAAGCACGCCAGCGATGGTGACCCAGATGAGATAAGGGACCAGCATGATCGCCGACCATTTGGAAAAACGGCCGCAGAAGATGATCAGCACCAAGATCGATAACCAGAGAGCGATCAGCTCATATACGGCGATATCGGGCCGCTCCATGCGGAAGAATAAAAAGCTCCATCCAAGATTCAAAAACCCGTTAAGCGCAAAAAGGCCAAGGATCGTTTCGGACTCGCGGCGCGTAGGCGCCTTTTCCCACGCAAGCACGCCTGATACCGCGATCATTGCGAATATGGCCGTCCAGATGATGCCGAACATATAATCCGGCGGCGCCCAGGCGGGCTGCTGAAGCGAATAATACCATTCATCAAGGACAGTAATCGTACCCCCGACAATGGCGGTGACCACGGCCAGTGTCCCGGCAATGATGGTCGGGAAAATGCGCGCTCTGTTCATGCCAGGCTTATCTCTCCACTGGTTTAAGCCCGAACAGGTGCCCCAAATCCTTAAAGAATATCCGGATATGGGCCATGGGATCGCGCCGAACCAGTTGTTTGTTCATGTAGGCTTCCCATGTCAAGCGCTGCACATCGGGGTCTTCGCACATCTTCACAAAACGTTCGCGGCGTTTGTCATTTTTATACCAGAAATATTGCATGACGCCCAAGATCCAGAAGACCCGGCCATGCGCCTTCATAAAGGATTTGCGCGCCAAGCGGAGCGCGCTTGGGTTGCCTGACTTCAGGAATGCCGAAACAGCGTCGGCGCTCATCCGGCCAGCGGTCATTGCGTAATAAATGCCTTCACCTGATGATGGTGCAACTACACCGGCGGCGTCCCCTGCGACAACGACATTCTTGCCATTATCCCAGCGCTTCAGCGGCTTCAACGGAATTGGCGCGCCTTCCCTGCGCAATGTCTTCCAATGCGATAGGCCGGTTTGCTCGCGCATGAGCCGCGTTGTTTCGCGCAACGGAAAGCCCTTGTCCGCGCTACCAAGGCCGATGCTAGCAGTCTTACCATGCGGGAAAATCCAAGCGTAGAAATCGGGCGATAAATGTCCCTGATAATATACATCACAGCGCGTTGGGTCATAATCCTCCGTGTGATTGTCCGGAACCTCGACAATCTCATGATAGGCATAGACGCACTTCACGCGCTCGGCGTCTCTCAGGCATTGCGCCGCAACGGACGAACGCGCGCCATCGGCGCCAATGACTGACCGTGTCGTGACAGTCTGCAATTCACCATTGCGGTCTGCCCGATAGGACAATTTGACGACTGTATCGCTGTCATCGACACGTTCACATTTGCCAGTAACCCGCGTCGCGCCTGATTCTGCAGCACGGTTGCGCAACCATTCGTCAAAGCTGTCACGGTCGACCATGCCGACATAGCCATCGCCCACGGGCATCATGACCTTTTTATTGGATGGTGCGATGATACGGGCGGATTTGGCGTGCGCAACCAACATGCTTTGCGGGATGTCGAAATCCTTAAGCAAGCGTGGCGGGACTGCGCCGCCGCATGGCTTAATCCGGCCAGCCTTGTCGAGCAGCATGACTTTATAGCCAGCACAGGCAAGGTCATGGGCGGCTGTTGCCCCAGATGGTCCGCCGCCAACGACGACCACATCATAATCTGTTTCGGTTCTCACAATATCACCGCCTCTCTTGATGGTGTTGGCCGCGTCATATGCGTGGCAGTTGCGATTAAAGCGGCGACCACGAACATGGCTGCCTCCACCGCAAAGACTGTTTGGAATGCGATGCTGTCTTGTCCCATCCGCGCACGCAGTTGATCGACAATGACTGCCCCGAGAAGCCCACCAGCGCCAAAGGCAATGGCCTGCGCCGCGCCCCACACGCCCATGCGGGCGCCTTCGCCAGAGGAGCGCCCGTCGCTCGCGAGTTGCAACATAGCGCCAACCGCTGCGACCGCGAAAATTCCGTTGGCAACGCCAAGCGCGAAGACATTGGCCTTTAAAGGCCATGCCGGGCCAACCGTCGCCGAAAAAGACAGACCAACAAGCATGACGGCTGAACTGAAGCATCCCAAGATGATCCATGCTCGCGGGTTCTGACCGTATTTCTTGGCAAGAATGCTCCCGCCCGCACCCGAGACCAGCATGCCGAGCAATATGCCGCTATGTTGGACACCCGCGAGTTTCGTGGACTCGCCCGGCGTCATGTTGAAGACAAAGCCGGCAAACGGCTCAAGGATAAGATCCTGCATGCTGTACGCTAGCATCGATATGAATACGAAGTATGTGAAGCGACGGGCGGGGCCATCGTCCCAGATATTCTGGATGACTTCGCGCAACGGAATATGTGGCTTTGGGGCACCGCTGGCGACTGGCTGACTTCCGCGTTCGAGACCATGCAGCGCTAAAACTGCGACGCAAAAGGCAACCAAAACGACAAGGCTGGTAACGACAGCAAGCCGTGTTTCCGTAAAAGGATCAAGATAACTGCCCGAAACACCAGCCGCGACCACAATTCCTGCCACCATCATCGTCCAGCTGATGGCGGCCGCCGCAGGTTTGCGTTCAACCGACACCCGCGAAGCCAGCAACGCCAGCAACGCGGTGCCGGACATGCCGACGCCAAGGCCAATCATGGAAAATCCGGTAATAGCCAGAAGAACTGGAAACATGCCTTTGGACGCCAACATGATTGTCGCATCGACCGATAGCAAAGTCCCAAGTGCCAACACGCCCATGCCGCCGATGATCCAACTGCTGCGATGCGCGGACCGGTCGGAATTATGCCCCCACACGGGCCGTGAAAGCTGAACACCATAATGCCATGCGACGAGCGCGGCGGGGATTGATGCAGCGATGGAATATTCGACAACCATCACGCGGTTTAACAATGATGTTGCGAGCATCACGATGGCGCCAATCGCGGCCTGGACTGTGCCCAACCGGACAATCGAGAACCAGCCAATACCAGCCGCGTTTTGAGGTACCGCCGTCATATATATCCTCCGAGACCGAGCGCGGTGGCCAACATTCCAAATACGTAAAGCGACACCCCGGTCGCGTTATACCAAGGGGCGTATTTCGCTGGATCGCGCACCAACCGCACCATAAGGAACAGCTGAAGTGTCGTGAAAACCGCAACGATTGCCGCCGAGAGCATCAAGTCTTGCGCGAAAAGAAGCGCAATCACCGCAATTTGCGCAGCGGCCATCACCACGCAGGCGAAAATTGCTGCTGGCCGGACTCCTAAGGTTACGGGCAAAGACCGAAGTCCAGTCGCCTTGTCGCCCTCAACCGCTTTAAAATCATTCAAGGTCATAATGCCATGCGCGCCAAGGCTGTAAAGCAGCAACACCAGCAAGATCGTACCGTTTGGTAACGCTCCAAGCATGACGCTCGCGCCTGTAAACCATGACAGGCCCTCATAGCTTAAGGCGCATAAAAGTGGTCCGAACCAACCGCTGCGCTTGGCGCGAAACGGGGCGGCGCTATAGGCCCAGCCGCTGAACAAGGCGACGCAAGTGGCGATGAAGACCCACTGCCCCAACGCGGCGGCGAGCAAAAGCGATATAACAGATCCCGCCAACGCGATACCAACCGGCCAATATCCGGGGACACGGCCTGACGGAATGGGCCGGTTCGGCTCATTGATCGCATCAACATGGCGGTCGCAATAATCGTTGATGACTTGGCTCGTGCCGCACACCAATGGACCGGTCAGCGCGATGCCAGCGACGAGAAAGAGCCAGTTTTCACTGATCGAAATTCCTGACGACACCACGCCGCACATGAAGGCCCACATCGGGGGAAACCAGGTTACTGGCTTGGTGAGCTCGACAATATCGGCGATGCGCGGACGCCTTGCGACGAGGCGCGGGATATGTGGCGAAATCATCGAGTCTGACATGCATCGAAGCTATGTCACTTCGCCAAGACTGTCAAATTAATTGGACATATTAATGTCCAATTTTTAGTACATTATTCGTCTCTGCCAATGAGATTGCCAAGGCCGTGCCGGTGCAACTTCGAATAGAGGCTTTGTCGGCTCAGTCCGAGTATTTCGGCCGCAGATGCGCGATTGTCCGCTGTATGGACCAACGCCGCCTCAATACACATGCGTTCGATCAAATCAGTACTTTCGCGGACGATTTCTTTCAACGTCCTGCGCCCTACCAATTCAGTCAGTTGCTCCACCGAACGCGGGAATTCGTTCCGGCTTTGCGGCAGGTCCCGCTCACGCCGGCCTATGCCGCGCACGGAATAGCCAAATAATGGCTGTTCATGGTCAATCATGATTGCGGATATTTCCACAGGCTCTTCGCCACCGTTCAAATCATTAATGATCGAACTGAAATTGCGGACGTTTTGATGGTCCTTTAGCTGCTTTTTCAGCAGCCCCACGTCCACATCAGGACGACCTACAAAGCGACTGAGCGACACGCCCAGAAGCTGTTCAACTGAACCCGCCTGAACCAGTTCGGCAAATGCGCGGTTGGCGACAATGATCGATTGTTTTTCGTCGGTCAGAACAAATGCGTCGGGCATTTTTTCCACGACATCAAGCACGTAGCGATCCGATTGCTTACCCGGAACTTCGTGCAAGCCATCATCAATGTTTATCAGCCAATATTGCTTGCCGGATTGCCGGAATGCAGATGCTGCGATCTTCACCGATCCTGCCCTGCCCAGCAGCTTGACGCTTGCTGGCACGGTTTGGCTGTTGACCGTCGCGGCGCCGATATAGGCAATGACGTCGTCCCGATAATCTGGATGCACCAGGCTCAGCAAATTCTTGCCCTCAAGCGTTCCGGGGGCTGCGCTGACAAGCGCGTGGCATGCGCGGTTCGCCTGCTGAATATCATGCCCGTCAGCATCGGCAATCAGCACCGGATATGAGATATTGTCGAACAACAACCGGTAGCGTGTTTCAGTCTGACGGAGATGGAGATAATCACGCTCCATTGATTGCTGAGTTTTCAACAAACGCTGCTGAAGCACCGACACAGACCGCAAATCCCTGCCGATTGCCACTTTCCAGCCGCCATTTTCAGGCGTGACCACCTTGTAATTAACAGGCACGTCGTCACCGTCATGCATGTGGTTGACCTGCCGCCACACTGCACCAGATGCAGGGCCACCGCTTAAAAGCTGGGCTATTTTCGGTTGGCTCTCAACCGTGACGGTGTCCGACCAACGCTGGCCAATCCACATATTGGCAAAGCCGTGATCGCGCACGTTCACCGCAATGTCGCGAATGATTCCAGCCTCATCTATGGCAAGGAGGAAATCGCCTGCGCAATAAGCAAGATTGATGATATCCCCTTTCGAGAACCCATCGAATATGACGTCTGGATCGCCGAATGGAATCCGGTCCGTGTGCGTTGACTCAAGGTTCATCGAGTGGACCAGTTTCCTAACTCAGGTTTTCAAAACTTATGGCACTTATCGGAACCAGCTGGTCAGCGACAGCAACAGCGGACAATGCATCTACTGCCGTAGCATCTGCGCCACAGCTGGTTACCAGTTCGGGATGTTCGTTGATGACGCGTCCCCCAAGCAAAACCCTGACATGGGGATTGGTCGACACAGCTTTGATCGTGCTAACTAAGCTGCTGAGCGCGCTCGTAGAACAATCATTACTGACGGTCAATCCAATGAGATCATAGTGCCGCGTGGCAAACTTCCCCGTTAGATCGGATTGCGTTGGCTCAATCAAGACATCGGTTTCCCACCCTGCCCGTTGAAAGCATTCGGCTATCATAAGCGTTCCAAAGCTATGTTGTTCCCCGGGCATCGGCGAAAACAATGCCGCACGCTGCCCGTGGCCTGGACCGGCCACAGGGGGGATACGCATCGTGAGCACACGCAACACTTCCTGAATGCGCCAAAGGCCCATCGTGACCCCGACAAAATCTTCACTGTCGGCATCCCAATATTCGCCGAGACGCCGCGCCGCCGGCGCCAGCAAATCAACAAAAATGGTTTCAACTGAACTGCCCGTTGCAAGGCATTCATCGACAAAGCCCAAAAGGACATGCGCCTCTTCGTCTACCGATAGTCGAGAGAAATTTTCTACATCATGATCGCTGATAATCCGTCGGCCAGTGGGTTCGACCACCGCATTTTCGGGCCAGGATGCACCGTCCCGCCGATCAGCGATCAGGCGGGGAATGACGAGATTTTCAAGGAGAAGGGAAAGATCATATTGTTCCGCGCGGGAGGAAACGATCCGAAGGTTAGTGACTGGGACATCGGCGTCATGCACGTCCTGAATTTGGTCGATCTTCTTGCTTCCACGCCAATCCCCCAGCCTGGATTTAAGTTCGGAAAGTCCAAAAACAGTAGCCATAGTCAGACTCCCCTAAAAGTCTGGTCGGCGTGGCATGACGTCGGCCGTATCTCTTGATTCAGTCATCTCAATTGGCGGCATACGTATAGCAACGCAAACAGATTGGCAAACTTTATGTGTCAATTTTTTTGGACGTCTAAAAAACTTGACACTTTTGCAATTCGCGCCTTTATTTGCAGTCTGGAGATAGGGAGGATGTGTTCTGTCCATCAGTACGCAGATTGAGTCGGAAGCAACTTTCACGATTGCAGCGCCACCGGCAGCCGCAATCGGCAATGCGCCTCTCTACACCGCTGCACAGCGTCAACGCCGGGATGAATCCGTCTGGACACTTATTCAAGGCCTGTTGGCTCCCATCCAATTTCTCATCTTTGGCGTCAGCCTATTTCTGGTGATTCGGTTCCTAAACACGGGTGCCGGTGAACAAGCTGCCGAAATATCGGTCCTGGTAAAAACCATCGCGCTGTACGCTATCATGGTAACCGGATCGATTTGGGAAAAGGTTGTTTTCGACGAGTGGCTTTTCGCGAAGCCCTTCTTTTGGGAAGACGTCTTCAGCATGCTGGTCCTGGCGCTGCACACGGCCTATTTGCTGATGCTGGTCAACCAATGGGGCTCCGCGCATGACCGTATGTATGTCGCGCTTGCCGCGTATGCGTCTTATGTCATCAACGCTGGTCAATTTCTCTACAAGCTTCGTATGGCACGGCTTGATGCGCGCCAAGACAATGTGGTGACCGCATGAACGCCATCGCTCCCCTCTCGGCTTCGCCATCCGCTGCAACTTCGCCTGTTTTAAAAGAACGCGGACAACGCGAAGTTTTCTGCGGCCTAACGGGTATCATCTGGCTGCACCGCAAAATGCAGGATGCGTTTTTCCTCGTCGTTGGCTCGCGGACATGCGCGCATTTGTTGCAGTCGGCAGCTGGCGTCATGATCTTTGCCGAACCCCGCTTCGCAACTGCCATCATGGAAGAGCGCGATCTCGCTGGCCTTGCCGATGCCAATGTTGAGCTTGATCGGATTGTCGACCAATTGCTGGCCCGCCGCCCCGAGATCAAAACCTTGTTCCTTGTCGGCAGCTGCCCATCCGAAGTGATCAAGCTTGATCTGTCGAAAGCGGCACAACGCCTTGGCGCCAAACACACACCCCATGTTCGCATTTTGAACTATTCGGGCAGCGGCATTGAAACCACCTTTACCGAAGGCGAAGATGCATGCCTCGCCTCTTTGGTACCCATCATGCCCGCGCTGGACAATGCGGCACCAGCGAACCTGATCATCGTTGGATCGTTACCTGACATAGTCGAAGACCAATTCCGCCGCCTGTTTGCCGAGTTGGGCATTCCCAATGTCGCCAGCCTGCCAGAGCGCGCAGTGGCCGACTTGCCCGGCATTGGCCCAAACACTGTTTACTTGCTTGCACAGCCCTTTTTGGGTGACACAGGACGGGCACTTGAGGCGCGCGGCGCAACGCGTTTGGACGCGCTTTTCCCATTTGGCGTTGAAGGCACAACCAACTGGCTACAAGCCGCTGCCACCGCGTTCGATGTCGATGACGCGCATTTTGACGCGGTGCTGCATCCCTATCAGGAACGCGCAACAACTGCATTGGCGCATCAACGTGCGCGTCTGTCCGGCCGGTCCATCTTCTTCATGCCAGACTCGCAACTGGAAGTGCCGCTTGCGCGCTTCCTCGCCAATGAATTGGGCATGCGCCTGATTGAAGTTGGCACGCCGTATCTCCATCGCCAACATCTGGCGCAGGAACTTGCTGCGCTACCTGCCGGAGTGATGCTCAGCGAAGGTCAGGACGTCGACCGTCAGCTTGACCGCGTCCGCGCGGCTCGCCCTGACCTGACCGTATGCGGCATTGGCCTTGCCAATCCGCTTGAGGCCGAGGGCCTATCGACGAAGTGGGCGATTGAACTGGTGTTTTCGCCAATCCACGGTTTCGACCAGGCTGGCGATCTTGCCGAACTTTTCGCGCGGCCATTACGTCGCCGCGATATATTGAGGGTTTAGGCGATGCAGCTTTCCGTCTGGACATATGAAGGCCCACCGCATGTTGGCGCAATGCGCGTCGCAACCGCGATGGAGGGCGTGCATTACCTGCTACATGCACCGCAGGGCGACACTTATGCCGACCTTTTGTTCACGATGATCGAGCGCCGCGACAAGCGTCCGCCGGTTACGTACACAACATTCCAGGCACGCGATCTTGGCAAGGACACCTCGCAGCTGTTCCAGACCGCAGCGATGGATATCATCGAACGGTTCAAGCCAGACGCGATGATCGTCGGCGCGTCTTGCACTGCAGAGCTTATTCAAGACGACCCCGCTGGCCTTATCGAGAAAATGGGTCTGCCCATTCCTGTGATCCCGCTTGAGTTGCCAAGCTATCAACGCAAAGAGCATTGGGGCGCAGCCGAAACCTTTTACCAAATTGTCCGCCATTTGGTCGACAAGGACCGCCGCCCATCGGACCGCGATGGTCGCCGTCCCTTAGTCAACTTGCTTGGACCAACCGCACTTGGCTTCCGGCACCGTGACGATGTTATCGAAATCACTGGATTGTTGAATAAACTTGGCATCGACATCAATGTCGTTGCCCCTTTGGGTGCAAATGTCGCCGACATTGCCCGCTTGGGCGAAGCCGATTTCAACATCGTGCTATATCCCGAAACCGGCGATCTTGCCGCAGACTATCTGGCCCGCGAATTCCGCCAGCCAACGGTACGCACCGTACCCATCGGCGTTGGCGCAACGCAGGATTTCATCCGCGAGGTTGCTGACCTTGCCATGGTTGACCCCGAGCCCATGCTGCGCGAAGGCCTGTCACGGCTGTCATGGTGGAGCCGTTCGATTGACTCCAACTATCTCACCGGCAAGCGCGTTTTCATCTTCGGCGACGGCACCCATGCCGTTGCGGCAGCACGAATCGCCAGTGAAGAGCTTGGCTTCAAGGTTGTCGGCCTTGGCTGCTACAACCGCGAATATGCCCGCGATGTGCGCGCTGCGGCAAAGCTATATGGGCTAGAGCCTCTGATTACCGACGACCATCTTGAGGTCGAAAAGGCAATTCAGGACGCGCAGCCCGAGCTAGTTTTGGGCACGCAAATGGAACGCCATATCGCCAAGCGCTTCTCGATTCCGTGCACGGTGATTTCGTCACCCGTCCACGTTCAGGATTTTCCAGCGCGCTTCTCGCCCCAAATGGGTTTTGAAGGCGCCAATGTCATTTTCGACAGTTGGGTCCATCCATTGGTCATGGGCCTTGAAGAGCATTTGCTCACGATGTTCCGCGACGATTTCGAATTCCACGACGGCGCTGGCGCATCGCATTTGGGCCCAGGCCATAGCGCACCACAGGATCAAGCTGCGCCGGCACCATCGGCAGACGTTGCCGAGGCTGTGTGGAGCGACGAAGCGAGCCGTGAGCTTAAGAAAATTCCATTCTTCGTCCGCGGCAAAGCGCGCCGGAATACCGAAGTGTTTGCGGCCGAACATAATGTGACGACCATCGAACTGGCCACTTTATATGAGGCGAAAGCACATTATGCGCGATAATGCCCAACCCAGCGTCCGTGTGGTTATCATCACGCTCGACAATCATTTGGCCGCTTCGGTTGAGCGCGCAAATCACGACCTCGCGCGCGATAATGTCAGCATTGGTTTCTATGCGGCATCCGATTGGGATCGCGACCCCAAAGTTTTGGAGCGCGCTCAAGACGACATTGCCCGCGCTGATATCATCATTGCGACGATGTTGTTCCTGGACGACCACGTCCGCGCCATTCACCCTGCATTGCTGGCCCGCCGTGAGCATTGCGATGCGATCGTCGGCATTATGTCGGCAGGTGACATCGTCAAGCTGACGCGGCTTGGCAATTACAGCATGGACAAGCCAGCCAAGGGGCCATTGGCGCTGCTGAAGAAGCTGCGCGGCTCAGGCAAACCAGGCGGAAGCTCCGGCGCGGGCCAGATGAAGATGTTGCGCCGCTTGCCCAAGATTTTGCGTTTCATTCCCGGACCAGCGCAGGACGTGCGCCAATATTTCCTGACGCTGCAATACTGGCTGTCGGGTTCTGACGACAATGTCGTCGATATGATCCGTGGCCTCATTGACCGCTACGCCACGGGCGACCGCGCCGCGTTAAAGGGCAATTTGCCTGCGCATGCTCCGCGCGAATATCCAGAGGTCGGCGTTTATCACCCTGATATGCCGGAGCGCCTGACAGCGGACGCAAGCTTGCTTCCGGCGGTTAAGAACCCAACTGGCACCGTCGGATTGCTTATGCTGCGCTCTTATTTGCTCGGCAAGGACACTGGCCATTATGATGGCATGATCGAAACTTTGGAAGCGCAAGGCCTTAAGGTCATTCCCGCTTTCGCCAGCGGCCTGGACTCGCGCCCCGCCATTGACGCCTTTTTCGTGAAGAACGGCGCACCTTGCGTTGACATCATCCTC
>JANPKN010000187.1:0-4268 GCA_031426075.1 Sphingomonadaceae bacterium | reverse complement strand
GGCGGTGCCCACCTATTCGGCGCACTATATCGCCCATGAAGGCTTTCGAAGGGCCGTTGCCGATTTTCTGGAGCGCGAAACGCAGGCGATGGAGCGCGAGATTGAATTTCTCGGCGAAATGGCCCCGTTTAAGAAGGGCTGAGACCAGTCAAACGGCTCTTGCAATCCTCTTTTTAATCGCGCAATTAAATGGCGAGAGAGGAATCAATTATGAGCACACCAATCCCGCAGGAACTCGCCGTCTTTGAAAAGCAGTGCGACGCGTGGTTCGCGGAGAATACCGTGCGCGATCCGGGCTTCATGTTGCCTTTGACTTTCATGGAAGTGTCGACGGATCAGCAGTTTGATTTCCTGCGCAATTGGCAACGCAAGGTGTACGAGGCAGGCTATTTCGGCATGTCCTGGCCAACCGAATATGGCGGCTATGGCATGCATCCCGAATATCAGCGCATCGCCACGCGGGTGATGAAAAGCCATGACGCGCCGATCATGCTCAATGCAATTGCGAACGGCTGGACCGGACCTTTGTTGCTCGACATCGGCCGTGAGGAAGACAAACGCCGTTTTATCAAGCCCATGCTTTCCGCCGAAGAAATCTGGTGTCAGGGTTTTTCCGAACCGGAGCATGGATCCGACCTTGGGTCGGCGCAGACCAAGGCAGTTCGGGATGGCGACGAATATGTCATCAACGGCTCCAAAATCTGGACGTCATTAGGCGACCGTGCGGATTACATGATCCTGCTTGCCCGCACGTCGAATGACGGGCCAAGCAAATATGCAGGCCTCAGCTTCTTCCTCGCGCCGATGAAAATTCCGGGTGTAGAAACCCGGCGTCTGAAGAAGCTTACGGGCGAATATGGATTTACCCAATGCTTTTTCACCGATGCCCGGATTCCGGCGTCGGGCCTTGTCGGCGAAGAAGGGCAGGGTTGGATGGTCGCGATGAAGACGCTTGAATATGAGCGCGGCGCGAAGGTCAATCCCGTCGGCGGCTATTTCGTCAAGGAAATGGACGTCATGGGCGTGGTGGACATGGCGCGTTCGGCCAAGCGCGGCGGCAAGCCAGTGCTTGACGACCCTGTCATGCGTGACAAACTGGTTGAGTATATGATCGAGATTCAGGCGCTGAACCTCAACAACCAGCGCCGCCGTATGGCTCCGCTGACCAGCGATCGGCCGATGGGACTTGCGCTCATGAACAAGCTGGCGCGGACCGAACTGGTGCGTGAACTCACCGAGTTCTCGCTGCAATTTCAGGGCACGCGCGCTGGCTATTATGTCGGCGACGAAAATGCGGTCGATGACGGCTATTGGCACCGGTCCTATCTCAACAGTTTCTCCGCCACCATTGGCGGCGGGACCAGCCAGATTCAAAAGAACATCATCGGCGAACATGTGCTTGGCCTGCCCAAGGGGCGGTGATCAAACCCAAACGCCCGAACGGGATAGTTGCTGAAGTGAGAGGAATATAATGTCCGAAGTCCTAACCCAAGCGCAGGACGGCGTCCTGATCATCACGATCAACCGGCCCGAGGCGAAGAACGCGGTCAACCAAGCGGTCGCACAGGGCATCGCTGCAGCGATGGAACAGCTCGACAGCGACAAAAGCCTCAACGCTGGCATCATCACTGGCGCTGGCGGCACATTCTGCTCTGGCATGGACCTTAAGGCGTTTTTGCGGGGTGAGTTGCCGAGCATCAAGGGCAAGGGATTTGCCGGCTTTATCGAATCGCCGCCTGCCAAACCGCTGATCGGCGCGGTTGAGGGCTATGCGCTGGCTGGTGGCATGGAAATAGCGATTGCCTGCGACCTTCTGGTGGCAAATGACAAGTCGCAATTCGGCATTCCCGAGGTGAAGCGCAGCCTGGTCGCGGCCGCGGGCGGTCTGCTTACCTTGCCGTCGATTATCGGCAAGCGCATGGCGATGGAACTGGCACTGACAGGCGATTTTATTTCGGCACAGCGCGCTTATGAGATCGGCTTCGTAAATCGCGTGACTGATGGTGCTGCTATCGACGCAGCGCTTGAGCTTGCGGCGAAAGTCGCGGCCAATGGGCCGCTGGCGTTGATTGCGACGAAGCGTGTGATCAATGAGCGGCCTGACTGGAATTCGACGGAAATGTGGAAGAAACAGAACGAGGTTTGTGCGCCTGTCTTCACCTCGAAAGACTCGCGCGAGGGCGCTTTGGCCTTTGCTGAAAAGCGCAAACCCAACTGGCAGGGGGAATAATATGGGACATCCCGTCGTTCACGCCGCCGTCAATCCCGATAAAGCAGCGGTCATCATGGCCGGTTCGGGCGAGACCATTACATATGGTCAACTCGATGCCCGATCCAACCAGTGTGCGCATCTGTTTCGGGCGCTTGGGCTTCAACATGGTGACACGGTCGCCTTTTGCCTGGAAAACCGGGCCGAGTTTTTCGATCTCGTCTGGGGCGCGCAAAGGGCGGGGCTCATCTATGTGGCGATTAGCTGCCGACTGACCGCGTCCGAAATCGATTATATCCTGAAGGATAGCGGGTCAAAAGCGCTGTTTGCTTCGCCCTACCTTGGCGCGGTGCTGGATCAGATTCAAAGCCCGGTGAAGCGTTACATTATCGGCGGCGAACATGCTGGCTGGGAAAACTACGCCTCTGCGGTTGCTGACATGCCGACCTCGCCTGTGGCCGATGAGCGGGCAGGTACGGACATGTTGTACAGTTCCGGCACGACGGGTCAGCCCAAGGGCATCCGTTTCCCCTTGCCGGAGGATGCCGATATTGCCGCGCCTAACGTACTTGCCGGGCTGGCAGCGATGGCATTCAAATTTTCGGGCGATAGCGTCTATTTGTCGCCTGCGCCTTTGTACCATGCCGCGCCCTTGCGCTGGTGTGCAGCCGTGCACCGGCTGGGCGGCACGGTGGTGGTCATGGAAAAGTTCGACCCCGAAGCCGCGCTCATGGCGATCGAGAAATACAAGATTACCGCCAGCCAGTGGGTGCCAACGCATTTCGCCCGGATGCTCAAACTGCCCGAAGACGTCCGCCTCAAATATGATGTGTCCAGCCTTGAGAGTGCAGTCCATGCCGCCGCGCCATGTCCCGTCCCTATCAAGGAAGCGATGATCAAATGGTGGGGCCCAGTCCTGCGCGAATATTATGCCGGTACCGAAGGCCAGGGAATCACCTTCATCTCTAGCGAGGAATGGCTGACGCATAAGGGCTCGGTTGGCCGCGCTTTGAATGCGACGATGCATATTTGCGACGAGAATGGCGACGATGTTCCCGTGGGTCAGGAGGGCACCGTCTTCTTCGAAAGCGCGGCGTCATTCAGCTATCACAATGACCCTGAAAAAACCAAAGGCGCAACCAACAAGCATGGCTGGACCACATTGGGCGATGTCGGGCGGCTGGATGAGGAGGGCTATTTGTACCTCACCGACCGCAAGAGCTTCATGATCATTTCCGGAGGGGTGAACATCTATCCGCAGGAAATTGAAAATCATCTGGTGACGCACCCGCGCGTGCGCGACGTTGCCGTCATCGGTGGCCCCCATGACGAAATGGGCGAAGAGGTCATTGCTGTCGTGCAGCCATTGGATATGGCCGACGCTGGCGACGATTTGCGGGACGAATTGACTGCCTACGCGCGCGAGAAACTGTCGGGCATAAAAATCCCGCGCCGCATCGATTTCCGCGAGGAGCTTCCCCGCCACGATACCGGAAAATTATACAAACGCCTGCTGCGCGATGAATATTGGGCAAAGCAGGACAAGCCGACAACTTGAGGCTATAAAGCCAGAGACTCATCAGGAGATAGACAATGACCACCCAATACAAAAATCTGATCAACGGCGAACTGGTTGATAACGGCAAATGGATTGATGTCGTTAACCCTGCGACCGAACAGGTCATTGGCCAGGTTCCCGATTGCGGTCAGGCAGATCTCGACAAGGCGGTTGCCGCTGCGCGCGCTGCATTCCAGACTTGGAAGAAAACGAGCGTAGAAGAACGCCGCGCCTTGTTTGCGAAAATGGCTGACGTCATCAAGGCGAACAGCGATGAATTGATGCGCCTCCTCCCCGCGGAACAGGGCAAGCCGCATATGCAGGCTGGCAGCGAAATTGCCGGCTGCGTTGGCATGACGCGCGCTTTGCCGATGCTAAACCTTGAAGAGAAAATCACTGAGGATAGCGACAAGCGCCTCAGCCGTACGCGCCGCGTGCCCGTTGGCGTGGTCGGTGGCATCGTGCCTTGGAACTTCCCCGTGTTGATGGCGATCCAGAAGA
>JANPKN010000186.1:0-3576 GCA_031426075.1 Sphingomonadaceae bacterium | reverse complement strand
TTCAGCCCGGCCTCAATTACACTCCATTTTGAACTGTCGATCATCAAGGGAACGCGCGCAATGTCAGGCTCTGCGGCGATGCGCTTGATGAAGGTCGTCATCGCCTCATGCGCGTCAAGCAGGCCTTCATCCATGTTGATGTCGATAATTTGCGCGCCATTTTCGACCTGATCGCGCGCCACTTCGACGGCGGCTTCATAATCGCCAGCGAGGATGAGCTTTTTGAACTTGGCGCTGCCGGTCACATTGGTGCGCTCACCAATATTGACGAAGCGGGAGGAGGAAGGTGTCATGTTTTTTGTTCTGCTTTAAAGGGGTTCAGGCGGCCATGACGAAAGGTTCAAGCCCTGCAAGCCGGGTCACGACATCTGACTTTGGAATGACACGGGGCGCGCGGTCCGAAACAGCCTTTGCAATCGCTGCGATATGCGCAGGGGTCGTGCCGCAGCAGCCGCCGACGATGTTCACGAGACCATCGTCGAGCCATTGTCCGATCAGCTGCGCGGTTGTTTCGGGCAGCTCGTCATATTCGGCCAAGTCGTTGGGCAAGCCAGCGTTAGGATATGCCATCACCAGCGCATCGGCCTGTTTGGACAATGCCGCAAGATGTGGACGCAACAGATCGGCACCAAAGGAACAGTTGAGTCCAATTGTCAGCGGTCTGACATGGCGAATCGCAGCCCAAAATGCTTCGACGGTGTGGCCGGAAAGATTCCGCCCCGCCATATCCGTTATCGTCATTGAAATCATCAACGGCACATCGCGGCCGGATGCAGCAGCGGACTCTTGTGCGGCCATCGCAGCGCACTTGGCATTAAGAGTGTCGAAAATGGTTTCGATTAAAAGGAAATCGACGCCACCTTCAATTAATGCATCGCATTGCTCGCGATACACATCTTTCAGATAATCAAAGTCGATTTCGCGATAACCCGGATCGTTGACATCGGGCGACAGTGACAGGGTCTTGTTCGTTGGCCCAACAGAACCAGCAACGAAACGCCGCGTTCCGTCCTTTGCCTCGGCTGCATCGCAACACGCACGAGCCAGCTTTGCCGATTCCATGTTCAACTGCCTCACCAGATGCTCGCAGCCATAGTCGGACATGCTGATTTTCGTCGCGCTGAATGTGTTGGTCTCGATCATGTCTGCGCCCGCCTCGAGATAGGCAGTGTGAATTGCGCCAACTATATCCGGGCGTGTAATCGACAACAGGTCATTATTGCCCTTTTGATCATGCGTCACTTCTAGTGTGCCGCGATAATCGCCCTCGGACAATTTATAGCCTTGAATCGCCGTGCCATAGCCGCCGTCGAAAACAAGAATCTGTTGTGCCGCTCGGGCGACAAAGGCTTCGCGCGCGTTCATGCTGCCGCCTCTTGCACCAGTGCGGCTGGACGTTTCCCAAGCAAATGGCATATCGCGTAGGATAGCTCGGCACGGTTCAGCGTGTAAAAATGAAAATCCCGTACCCCGCCTG
The DNA here is from genome assembly GCA_031426075.1 of Sphingomonadaceae bacterium. Lineage (GTDB taxonomy): Bacteria > Pseudomonadota > Alphaproteobacteria > Sphingomonadales > Sphingomonadaceae > Sphingorhabdus_B. Next base: position 2,099 of record JANPKN010000186.1, on the reverse strand, counting down.
CATATAAGCGGCGGCACATTTCTGCTGATACGGTCGCCGCAACAAGTTGACGCGCTGAGGGATGATCATCAAGCCCGTCAAACAAATGCGCCATCCAGTTGGGGATGGCTGTGCCAGTCATTTGCGACATTCGGGTTATGGCGGCAAAATTCGACACAGGCATGATGCCCGGAACGATCTCTGCATCAATGCCAGCAGCAGCAACGGCGTCACGAAAGCGAAAAAAGGTTTCGGGTTCGAAAAAGAACTGCGTGATTGCACGGCTCGCGCCGGAGTCCAGCTTGCGCTTGAGGAAATCAATGTCCGAAGCTGCTGACAACGCTTCAGGATGAGTTTCGGGATAAGCGCTCACCGATATCTCAAATGGATGCAGCTTGCTTAAACCTTCGACCAATTCCGCTGCGCTGCGGTAGCCGTCAGGATGAGGCACGAATTGCCCGTCCGAACTAGGTGCATCACCACGCAGCGCAACGATATGACGAACGCCTGATTCCCAATAAGCGTTGGCAACATCGGCAATTTCGTCCTTCGATGCTTCGACGCAGGTCAAATGCGCGGCAGCTGGAATACTGGTTTCGCGAGCAATACGGGCGACGGTATTGTGGGTACGTTCGCGCGTCGTTCCGCCTGCGCCGTAAGTCACTGACACAAAACGGGGGCCAAGCGGTGCAAGCGTTACAACCGAATCCCACAATTGCTCTTCCATTTTCTCCGTCTTGGGCGGGAAGAATTCAAAACTGATTTCGCAATCGCCGGAAAGCCCAGCGAAAAGCGGCGAGGCCACAGCGCGGCTGGCCTCTTGCATTTGTGCAAGTGGGAGAATCATGCGACAATCCTTAAGTTATTTGGAGATCTTGAATTATTTTTTGGGCGTGGTTGCGCGCCGGAAAGCTTTTGGCCCATCCAGACTTTTACGATCAGCGCGCCCGCCTCAAGTGCCGTTTGGTGGACCATCTGCAATCCATTGGCCGCAAAAGCCTTTTTCATAAAATCGTCGGCGAAGCCGAGCCGGGCATGGGCGTGCACTGTGCGGAGCTCCTCCAAATTATGCGCTGCAAAATCCACGATAACGAGCCTGCCATCGGGCGCGAGCGTTCGGATCGCTTCGGCGATGACCGCTTCAGGGTGCTGGGCATAATGCAGAACCTGATGAAATATGACGCTATCAAATTCACCATCGCCCACGGGCAACATGTTAAAGTCGCCAAGCTTGATTTCGACCTTGCTCGCGATTTCGGGGTGGAGGTTCGCAATTTTCGCGCGTGCCAATCGAAGCATTTCGGGGCTGTTGTCTAACGCCACGAAGCGATCTGAAGCAGCTGCAAACAGCTCTACAATTCGTCCAGTTCCTGTGCCCACATCAAGGACTCGCCCCAATGGCGCGCTAATCAGGATTTGCGCCAGCCGTGCTTCAACTTCCGAATCGGCGATATGTAGCGACCGGAGCGAATCCCATTCGTCGGCATGGGCAGCAAAATAAGTGGCAGCCATGTCCGTCCGCGCATTGCGCACTTCATCGAGCCGAACCAGATCACGTTGAAACGCTTTTGCCTGCGATACGTCCGCCTCAGCCAGCAATGACGTCAGCGGGCTCTCCGTTAATATTGCGCCAGGCCGCAGAAAAACCCAGCTTCCCTCTTTGCGGCGCTCCAAGAGCCCAGCCTCATCCAATATTCGGACATGGCGGGAAACGCGAGGTTGGCTCTGGTCCAGTATCTGTACCAATTCGCTTACCGACAGTTCCAGACGAAGCACCAGAAACACGATTCGTAATCGCGTCGGGTCGGCCAAAGCACGCATGATGTTGAGGAGATTGATCATCAAGAGGGGATATAAAGAATTCTTTATATCAAGACAATCGGGCCAAAATAGCAACATATTCTACTGTTAAGGTAGACATAACAGTAAAATAGTTATGGAACATTTTGTCGCATTGAAAAAGCGCATTGCCAGCGAATTGTGAACGAGCTAGAGGGCTTTTCGCAGGCAAGCTGCAATCCTTGTAGCGTGCCTGTCAGGTTTCATAAGTTTTGCTAGGGGGTTTCCCATATGAAGAAAATTGCTGTATCTCTCGTTCTTGCCGCTTCGCTCGGTTTGGC
>JANPKN010000185.1:0-2837 GCA_031426075.1 Sphingomonadaceae bacterium | reverse complement strand
GAGCAAGTCGAGGACATGATGGGCCTGCTGACGCCGTCTTTGACGCTTGATGATCTTGCCGACTGCGACCTTGTCATCGAAGCGGTCTATGAAAGCATGGATGTGAAAAAGGAAGTTTTCGGAAAACTGGACGCCATCTGCAAACCGGGCGCGATCCTCGCGTCAAACACATCCTATCTCGACATTGACGAAATCGCCGCCAGCACATCGCGTCCGCAAGATGTCGTTGGCATGCACTTCTTCTCGCCAGCCAATGTCATGAAGCTGCTTGAAGTCGTGCGTGGCGACAAAACCGCGCCTGACGTGCTTGCCACCGCAATGGCGATTGGCAAGAAAATCGGCAAGGTCGCTGTAGTCGCTGGCGTCTGCCATGGATTTATCGGCAACCGGATGCTTTCCACACGCCAGCAACCAGCGATGCAATTGCTTCTGGAAGGCGCAACGCCCGCGCAAATTGATAAGGTGCATACCGACTTCGGCATGCCGATGGGTCCGTTCCAAATGAGCGACTTGGCTGGCCTCGACATCGGTTGGCACCGTGACCCATCGCGGGTTGAAACCATCCGCGACGCGCTTTGCGCCGCTGGCCGTTTTGGCCAAAAGAACAGCAAGGGCTTTTACGATTATGATGAAAAGCGCGTTGGCACGCCAAGTGCCGAGGCGCTCGCGATCATCGAGGAGTTCCGCGCAACTTCAAACTTGCCGAAGCGCGAGATTGGCGACCAGGAAATCGTCGAACGCACGCTCTACCCGATGGTCAACGAAGGCTACAAAATCCTTGAAGAAGGCAAAGCCCAGCGCGCGTCCGATATCGATGTGGTCTGGATCTATGGCTATGGCTGGCCCATCTATCGCGGCGGCCCCATGTTCTGGGGCGAACTGGAAGGCGCAAGCAAGATTGTCGAAGCACTCGAACGCCACGGCGTCGCCGTTGCGGGCAGTTTGAAAGCCAAAGTCTGATATTTGCGGTTAAAATGCACCCGACGTAGCTAAATCCTACGTCGGGACAAGGCTATACGCCTCGAAATTTCCTCCTCGACGCCGTTAGCTCATGCCACACGGCCGCGGTATCGGTCAGACATTCTTGCGCATTGTCCGTGAATGGACTCAACGGCGTTATGGCAAACCCCTCACAAATGTCACGCCGACTGAAGGCGTGTCTCATTCTGCTTTTTGCGGCGCATTGAAAAACCAACGCCAGCCATTCCAAGAATCATCGTCATCCAAGCCGCAGGCTCGGGCACCGCAGATTGCGTGCCGAAGAATACCAGATGTGAAAGTGCCTGTTGTTTGCCGTTCTTGTTTACCAGCCCAGCCGTGCTCCAAACACCGGAATTCGATGGTGTGATTTGATAGAGAACAAAATTAGACGACGATTTCACAGCCACGAAATTTGCTAAGGCGCCCGCGCCAAGTGTCCAGGTCCCGGATGTGCCGCCAGCGCCAGTGAAGGATCCTAAAAACCCAGCGTCGGTATCGCCCAGATAATTTAACAAGATATCAGGGTTCGCGGAAGAATGCGTATCATTGTAAAGATTGTAAGCATTTTGGGCGCTGACATAGCTGTTTGCCCCGCCATTCGGGTTACCGTTGATGTTCCCATCAAACAGACAACCGCTGATGCTCGCCACCGATGTGCATTTGCCATCTACAACAGTTGAAGCAACCGCAGGTGCCGACAAACTGCCCAGAGCCAACGTGACGCCTGCAGTAAATTTAAGAAAGCGAGTCATTATTCTTACCCCTGACGACATGTCGTCTAATCATGTCCTGCGACTCGTGCCGCTGTTACCGTATTTCTGCCGCTACCACACCGAAGTTACATTTGAAATTTCGTTAACCATCATATTGCGCCTCGCGATTTATGCCGCGATGTCTACGGGTGGGCCACCGAAAGCTTGATATAGTCCTATCAGTGTTGTGAACCGGTCTGCGCGCAGTTGGACCAACGCCAACTCAACGTTCAGCGACGCCCGTTGCGCATCAAGCTGTTTGATATAGGAAATGTATCCTGCACGATACCGGTTGCGTGTATGCCGAAGCACGTCGTTTGCCGCCGCTTGTTGTGCGCGCAACGATACGTGTTGTTCATCCAGCTTTTTGAGCGTGACCATTCGGTCTTCCACCTCGCGAAAAGCGTTGAGCGCGGTCGCGCGATAAGCCCAGGCAGCCTGGTCTCGCTGGGCGGTGACAGCGTTCAATTGGCCTTCCAAGCGTCCTCCCTGAAAGATCGGAGCAAGAATGCTGCCCCCAATCGACCAGATACTTATCGGATTAGAGAGCAGGTCCGATAGGGCGAGACCAGCACTTGCACCTAGGTTGATTGATGGCATGAACTGCGCGCGCGCAGACCGCATTTGGGCATCTGCCGCTGCAATTCTATATTCGGCCGCCGCCACATCGGGTCGGCGACGTAAAAGATCTGAAGGAAGAATGTCGGGTGAAGCGGGCTGGATAAGACCATTCAAAACACCACCGCGCGTGATCGCGGCAGGCAGAATGCCCGTGAGTACCGAAAGGGCATTTTCCTGACGAGCAATCTGTGCCTCGACTTGAGGCACTTGCTGCGCAGTCGCCGCATACTCGGCCTGCGCCTGACGCAGCTCAAGCTGCGAGGTGTAACCAACTTCGGCCCGGTCTCGTGCAAACTTTACTGCTTCTTCTCGCGAACGAAGCGTTTGCTTGAGTACGTCAAGGCGCGCATCAAGAGCAATCAAAGTAACATAGCCGCTTGCTGTTGCGGCGGTCACCGACAAGCGCGCTGCGTCCTCTGCTGCCTTTGCGGCAGCAAAATTTGCTTCTGCTGCGTCTATCCGTGCTCTGTTCTTCCCAAAGAG
>JANPKN010000184.1:0-4068 GCA_031426075.1 Sphingomonadaceae bacterium | reverse complement strand
CGCAACCTTGAGCTTATTGGGCCCGGGCAGACCGACCTCGAGGGCCTGCTCGTCAAGGCCGCCCAAGAGCAGCGCTTGCGGGTGGACCCTGAGCCCAGCCCAGAGGCTGGCTGGTACTTCCGGTCCGACCATTTCCCCTTCGCGCAAAGGGGCGTACCGGCGCTTGCTTTCCGAGCGGGAAGGGACCTTAAAGCCGGAGGGGTAAAGGCCGGTCAGCAGATCGTCAAAGCCTATAATGTGCGCTGCTATCACCAGCCGTGCGACGAGTTTAGAGCCAGCTGGAACTTCGCAGGCACCGCTCAGGAGACGCTCGCCGCCTACAGGGTAGGGCGGATGGTGGCGGACGCAGTAAACTGGCCCGGTTGGCTTCCTGGCAGTGCTTACGCGGCGGCTCGCCTATCAAGCGAAGGTGAGCGGCGCTAGGACTCGTCTCGGTCGAATGTGATCGGCGCCAAGCTATCTTCCATTCCACGATTCTTGGGAGTGCGTTCAAGAGTGATCTTGGCGTTAAAAGAATCTTGTAGTTTCAAACAGGTCAATCCGAGTGCCTCAATGGTGCGTGTGCGCTGCTGGAACTGCACCCAAGCAACCAGCAAACCAATCGCTGCTGCCGTAATCAATATCGCTATTTGAATGTCTGCAATGTTGTAGATCCCAGCCAACTAGCGGCTACTTCGGTTTTGCGAAAGCAAGACCGCGTCCAAGCCTCAGTGCTGGTCATCCGATCGGCATGCCAGGGGGCACCGAGGGAAGCAGCCGGCGATCAGCCAAGGCACTCTCCAGTGCTTCGCGGTCAGCCAACATCGTGCCTAAACCTCGGCGCCAGTCTCCCTCGTCTCCGGCCGCCTTTGTTTCGGTAAGCCGGCTCGACCATGTTGCGAGCTTGCCTTTCAACTGAAACCCGATCGAGCGACCGAGCATTGGTGCTTGGGAAACCCTCGCAAGCTTCAGTGTTATTGTGGTCGCGATGCGTCGTCCCACGACACCTTGGCCGGCGACCTCGTCGGCATGCCTAAGTAATCGAGACACGATGGTCCCTACAGACGGAACAGCCGGATCCGCTGCATGCTGCATGTCGAGGCGGTTTAGCCGTTGTGGATCGAGCAGGCTGTCGAGGACGTGGACGGCCGCGACTTCAGTAGCCCGAAGACTGTCAAAAACAGGCCCCCCGGCAGTCGTCATAATCTCAATTTGCGTAGCGTAATCCCCGTCGTCCCCTTGGGCAAACGACAACAACGGCTGAAGGCGTGGCGGTAGCGTGAGTGCCTCAACTGAAAGGGCACCCATCAGCGCGTCAAGGGCCGCTTTTTGTTGCTGTGCGGGTACGACTGCAACTGTCGTAATATCCCCCGCCAGCGCTGTAGGACTGGCAACACCTCCAAGTGACTTCGAGGTAACTTCAACCTGAAATCGATGAAGTAGCCAGATCGGCACAAACGCGCGGCGTAAGCTCGCCATGTCCTGTCCGCTTGGGATTGCGTCGACATCAAAACGTGCCAGCGCGGCCTGCCGCACAGTCATTACACGTGCTAACTCCGCGACCGGGTCGGCAAAGTCGTCCCACAATCCACCTTCAGGGTTGCCACCCGAAAGCGGACGAGAATCATTGTCTGAGGCGAATCTCAAGCCTTTTGTTTGAGCTTCCTGCGCAAGCCGGCGGCCTTCAGCATCAGTAGGCGCATAAAGATAGCGGATCGCGAACTTGTCCCATTCACCAATCCCCACACCGTAGGCATCACTCAGGTCAATCTTGCCGCCATTAAGCGTGATCCGAGGTGCAGGGTAATCCATCACTGAATATCGACCCTGAGTGCTCCCAGCAAAGTTGTGCGCCAAACCGATGGAGTGGCCGACCTCATGAGCGCCAAGCTGGCGGATGCGGGCAAGTGCAGCTGCAATCGGGTCGCTCGGATCGCCACTGCCAGACAGTCCTGCGCCAACCAATGCCTGGAAGATCAACACGTCTTGTTGCGCCCGCTGAGAGTCGAGCATCACGCTGCCCTTAAGGATCTCTCCAGTTCGGGGGTCCACGATACTTGCTCCGTACGCCCACCCTCGGGTTGAGCGGTTGACCCAGTTAACGACATTGTAGCGTATATCTAACGGGTCGACCCCCGCCGGCAGTTCCTCTGCCCGAAAGGCATCGATATAGCCCGCTTCGTCGAACGCCTGGGCCCACCAATTCACGCCGTCGATCAGTGCACGGCGGATCGCTTCGGGCGCTCCGGGATCAACATAATATACGATCGGCTTAACGACCCTTGATCTCTCTGCGGTGGGATCAACTTTCTCTAGCCTATGCCGCCTCGCTACCTTACGCAACATTGAACGCCCAAGCTGGGTTGAGAAATCGTACTGCGGGACATTTATCGCAAAGTCGTACGGATCCTGCCGCAATGGCATAGGGTCGGCCGGTAGCCGCACAAGCGAATGTCGGACCCACAAGGCGAGATCGGTTCCGGTCGGCGAAACCTGGCGCAGTGCGGGCGATGGTTTCGACGTCGCGAAGCTGAGCAGCGCAGCAAACTCTACGTTGTCCGGGAGGGTGTGCACTTTGGCTGGGTCGGCGACAGACCGGTTAGCGACCAGCGCATAACCCTCGCCGAGGGCTTGTGCGAAACCGAAATGATCCATCGCAAGGAACGGGGCGAAGTCGAAACTGAAGCTGCCATCCTTGTTGGTGGCGGTGACATTACCAACCCACAGTGTCGCGTTGGAAAAGCTGTTTGCGACGGACGCCTGTTGTGCTGCAGAACCGGCGGTAGCGACGAAAGTGGTGTTTTCCAGTTCTGCAATGACTTTGCCGCCTGCCCGGCGGAAACGAATGATGCCGTTTTGCAGTGGCGCGCCTCGGTCCAGGGGACCACCTTCCGCGGATGCGCCAACACCAGTCTCGATTTGAGCGATGTACAGGTAACGGGCGGCAATACCCTCAGCGTTGGGTTGAGGCACTGTCAGGACGATCTTGCCGTCTTCCTTGGCGGCTACAACCGGTAGCAGCTTGTCTTCTGCGTGGAGTGGTGTCGCAATACTAAGAGTTGCGGTAAGACCCGCTATTAATATTCGTCTGACCATCAACATTACTCCCCTGCAGCTGCCTACCGATAATGCATGAAGCTGTCATTTTAAAACGGGCGCCGAGCAGCTAAGATAGCCGTTCTTCTCTCCCCGCGAATCTTGGTAACAACTTCCTATCCATAAAAAACTCCGACCAAAATTCCGTTATCGTCGTGGCAATTTGAAGTAGCAGAGTGAACAGGCTGCTGCTTTCGAGAAGCACGAGATGCCTCCAATAACTGACTTTGGGTCGATACCAGCTGTTCCCGCTAATAGCTGACCGAGGAAGCGGGGATGTTGCCAGATAGCGTCAACGCAGTCCAAATTCAGTCGCAATCAAAGGCGTTATGAATTCTGACTCATAAAGATAAACATGCCAGCGATCGCAATCCCAAACACCATGATCATAATCCCTGCGATGCGCAGGATATACGTCATAGCATCTTCCCGGCTCCCATCGTCGGCGAACTGGGCAGGTTTTAAAGGACGACCGAGTATACGCCTGATCGCACTTTGCCGAAATGCCATGCAAAATCCCAAGATTGCGAGCGTGACGCCAAACACGGCAATGGCGATAACATAGACAGACATGATCTCTCCTTTAAGCACCAGCTAACGCACCGGTAGTGTGTATAAGGCAACCGGCGCCGAAAAAAGTTCCGCTATCAACGGATAAATTCTCAAGGGATGTGTAGCCAGGGTAGCGCTAATGACTGGTCTGAAGCGCTAGGCCTCGAATGCTGGGTAATCAACCACATTCGTCAAGCATATCTTGTCATTTGTTCTATTTTTGTTCTAGCATGCAGCCATGACACGAATCGATCCAGACGCTCTCGCCACGCACTTGGAAGTTGCCTTAAGCTGCGCTCCTTCGGAGACGCTTGCCGCGCTTCTAGATGGCGACCGTCAATGCCGCAGACGTGCTACTTTCACTCTCGCCCAACACTTTGCCGATCGGTTAGGCTGCTTGAGATTACCGGCGATGGCCTCGGGGAGGATGCGGGGAAGCAG
>JANPKN010000183.1:0-11759 GCA_031426075.1 Sphingomonadaceae bacterium | reverse complement strand
AAACCACAGGCCAGAATCGCGAAATTACCAGGCATTGGCGCCCAGCCACCCAAGCGGTGCGTGGCGGCACGTGGCGTAGCGAGCATGGCGAAACGTCTGAGGCATTGTTCCTGTCGTCGGGCTTTACCTATGACGACGCCGAAACCGTTGCTGCGCGCTTTGCGGGCGAGCAGGATGGCATGACCTATTCGCGGTTGCAAAACCCGACGGTGCAGATGCTGGAAGAGCGGATTGCCCTGATGGAAGGCGCAGAGGCTTGCCGCGCGCAAGCCACGGGCATGGCCGCCATGACAACGGCGTTATTGTGCCAGTTGCAAATGGGCGACCATGTTGTCGCCGCGCGCGCCGCCTTTGGCTCGTGCCGCTGGCTGACCGACAATTTGCTGCCCAAATGGGGCATTAGCACGACGACCATCGACAGCCGCGACAATGATGCGTGGAAGGCTGCAATTCAGCCGAATACGAAAGTATTCTTCTTCGAAACGCCTGCAAACCCGACGATGGATATCGTCGACATGGCCTATGTCTGTGGCCTTGCGAAAGAACATGGCATCACGACTGTGGTCGACAACGCCTTTGCCACCAGCGTGCTTCAGCGACCGATGGACTATGGCGCAGACGTTGTCGCGTATAGCGCAACGAAGCTGATGGATGGGCAGGGCCGCGTGTTGGCAGGCGCTGTCTGCGGATCGCAAAAATGGATCGATGAGGTGCTGTTACCGTTTCAGCGGAATACTGGCCCCAATTTGTCGCCCTTCAACGCGTGGGTGGTGCACAAGGGGCTTGAGACGCTAGAGCTTCGCGCCATGCGGCAGTCGGAGAACGCACTGGTGGTGGGCAAATTCCTGGAGGGTCGCGTGCCGCACATCATGCATCCCGGTCTGGAAAGCCATCCGCAGCATACGCTTGCGATGCAGCAGATGAAGGCATGCGGGCCGATCTTCGCGTTTTCAGTCGATGGTGGCCGCAAGCAAGCGCATGCTTTGCTCAACGGGCTTCAGTTGATCGATATCTCTAACAATATCGGCGATGCCCGCAGCCTTATGTGCCATCCTGCCTCCTCCACCCATCACGGCATGGGCGCAGAAGCCCGCGAAGCGATGGGCGTTGGCGAAGGCATGATCCGCATCAATGTCGGGTTGGAAGACCCGGCTGACCTCATCGAAGACCTGGATCAGGCATTAAAGGCGGCGGGTTTATGAGCAGCATTCTCGATTCCTTCTTCGCCGTCAGCGCGACGACCGAGGGCGTCACCGTCCGCGTGTCGCCCAATTTTCTGGAAGAACAATCTGCGCCAGCGCAGGGACGTTGGTTCTGGTCTTACCATATCCGCATCGAAAATGTGGGCGACGAGCCGGTGCAATTGATGACGCGGCATTGGCGGATCACCGATGGCCGGGGCACCATCAACCATGTCGATGGCGACGGGGTGGTCGGCGAACAACCGCTGCTTCGCCCGGGCGAGAGCCATGATTATGTTTCCGGCTGCCCCTTGCCGACCCCTAGCGGGATGATGGAAGGCCAATATCGCTTTGTCCGCGAAGACGGCACGACCTTTCTCGCCGAGATACCGCGTTTCAAATTGGTCGCACCGGCCACGGCACGATGAGGCGCGCGCGATGAAACGCACACACCTCCCCCTCAACGGCCTGCGCGTTCTCGACGCCTCCGCACGCCATTTAAGCTTCACCAAGGCCGCCGACGAACTCGCGGTCACGCCAGCCGCCGTGGGCCAGCAAATCCGCGCGTTGGAGGATATGTTGGGTGTCGTGCTGTTCCGCCGCACACCCAAGGGACTTGAACTGACCGATGAAGCCGCAAACGGCCTCGATGCCCTGCGCGCAGGATTTCTGCAGTTCGAAGAATCGGTCCGGGCCATGCAGGCGGGGCAGTCATCCAATTCGCTGACTATCGCCGCGCCGCGTGATTTCACCGCCAAATGGCTGGCAGCGCGGCTCGCGACCTTCAGCAAGGCGAATCCTGATACGCGCTTTACCTTAGTCGCGGCGGACGAAGATGTGGACTTTACCGAAGCCAATCTGGACCTGGCCATCCGCCTCACGACCGGCCCCGGTGAGCATGAAGGTATCCGACTAGCCGCCGGCGCGTATGTCACCGTCGCCGCGCCAGAGGGCGGCGCAGAAACGCCGATCAGCTGGCCCAATTGTCCAGTGGCCGACGGGGTAGCAGCCCTGCGCCTTGCCGACGCTGGCCTCGCCATCGACGCCGCCGCTATCGGGCTCGGCCGCGCAATTGTTCCGCTTACCCTTGCAGAGGGAGACATCGCCAGCGGCAAAGTCCGCGCTATCGACAACGCACGGGAAAGCGATCAAGCCTATTGGTTGCTCGCCCCCTTGCCGCAATGGCGTCAGAAAAAGGTGAAGGCTCTGGTTGAGGCTTTGACGGCTTAGCAACGCGCGTTAGCCACGAAATCTGTCGATATCTTATGTTATCGTCATCCTGAACTCGTTTCAGGATAACAGGTGACGGTGGTTTGTTATCCTGAAACAAGTTCAGGATGACGAAGGCGGGGCGAGTTCAGGGTGACGAAGGCGTTAAAAAATACGCCTGCTCAAGCGTCAATCGTGTCCTCATCCAGTTGCGCAGCGTTTTCTTGAATGAAGTTGAACCGGTGCTCCGGGTTTTTACCCATCAGACGGTCAACCAGATCGTTCACCACCGCGCGGCGTTCATATTCATGCGGCAAGGTGATGCGGATCAGCGAGCGGGTCGCCGGGTCCATCGTCGTTTCCTTCAACTGGTTCGGGTTCATTTCACCCAAGCCTTTAAACCGGCCCACATCGACCTTTTTACCTTTGAACACGGTTGCTTCCAATTCGGCACGATGCGCGTCATCGGCGGCGTAGACGCTTTGGCTACCGTGCGTCAGGCGATACAGCGGTGGCCGCGCGAGAAACAGATGCCCGGCCTTCACGATTTCGGCCATTTCCTGAAAGAAAAACGTCATCAGCAAGGTCGCGATGTGCGCACCATCGACGTCAGCATCGGTCATGATGATGATGCGTTCATACCGCAGATTATCAGGATTGCAGTCCTTGCGGATGCCGCAACCAAGCGCCAGTTGCAGGTCGGCGATTTCATTATTCGCACGGATCTTGTCGGCGGTGGCCGATGCGACGTTCAGGATTTTACCGCGGATCGGCAAAATCGCCTGCGTCTTGCGGTTCCGCGCTTGCTTGGCGCTGCCGCCTGCGCTGTCGCCTTCGACGATGAACAGCTCGGTCCCCGTCGGGTCATCCGAAGCGCAATCAGTGAGCTTACCGGGCAAACGCACTTTGCGGCCCGAAGTTGCGGTCTTGCGCTTTACCTCACGCTCCGCTTTGCGGCGCAGGCGGTCGTCGACCTTTTCAAGGATGAAGCCCATCAAAGCCTTGCCGCGTTCCATATTGTCCGCAAGATAATGGTCGAAATGGTCACGGACGGCGTTTTCGACAAGCCGCGTGGCTTCCGGTGAGGTCAGGCGGTCCTTGGTCTGGCTCTGGAATTGCGGGTTGCGGATGAAGACCGACAGCATCAATTCGGCTTCGTTGAAAATGTCTTCGGCCGAAATTTGCGCGGCTTTTTTCTGGCCGATCAGTTCGCCGAACGCGCGCAATCCCTTGGTCAACGCAGCGCGAACACCTGCTTCGTGCGTGCCGCCATCGGGCGTGGGGATGGTGTTGCAATACCAGCTATAAGAACCGTCGGAGTAAAGCGGCCACGAAATGGCCCATTCGACTCGGCCCTGCGCATCGGGAAAATCCTGCGTCCCGGCGAAAAACTCGGTCGTGGCGCAGGCGCGGGTGCCAAGCTGCTCACGCAAATGGTCGGACAGGCCGCCGGGGAATTGGAACACCGCTTCGGCTGGCACATCTTCGCTGGCGAGTTCTGCGTCGCAGCGCCAGCGGATTTCAACGCCGGCAAACAAATAGGCCTTTGACCGCGCGAGGCGGAATAGCCGGGCGGGTTTGAACTTCGCGTCCGCGCCGAAAATCTCGGGATCGGGCGTGAACGCGATTGTCGTGCCGCGCCGGTTGGGTGTTGGGCCCAGCTCCTCCAACTTGCCAAGCGGCAGACCTTGTGAAAAGCGCTGGCGGTACAATTGCTTGTTACGCGCCACTTCCACCAAAGTGTCGTTTGAAAGAGCATTGACCACCGACACACCAACGCCGTGCAAGCCACCCGAGGTTGCGTAGGCCTTGTCGGTAAACTTGCCACCGGAGTGCAGGGTGGTGAGAATGACTTCAAGCGCCGATTTGTCGGGAAATTTCGGATGCGGGTCGACGGGGATGCCACGGCCATTGTCGGTGATGGTCAGCCGGTTGCCAACGCCCAGATGGACTTCGATACGGCTGGCATGGCCGGCTACGGCCTCATCCATCGAGTTGTCGAGCACTTCGGAGGCAAGGTGGTGCAGCGCGCGTTCGTCGATGCCGCCAATGTACATTCCGGGGCGACGGCGCACCGGCTCAAGCCCCTCCAGCACCTCAATCGCAGAAGCGGTATAATCATTGGATGCGGCAGTTGCAGCCGCGCTCCCGCCAAACAGGTCATCGGTCATGACGATGCTATAGGCGCGGGAGAGTCACCCGCGCAAGCACGAGCGCAAAGCTTTGACAATCGCCTGTGGATATTTCGTTTCCGCCTTAGCGGACGCGTGGTCCACCGAACGGCATGGGGGGTGGAGGACGGCGCACACCGCGGGGAAGCTGTGCCTGATAGGCACGGCCGCAATGTTCGACGCAATAGGGGAAGCCGGGGTTCACCGGCACGCCGCAGAAATGGAAATCAGCCTCACCGGGGTGGCCAAGTGGCCAACGGCAGATGCGTTCATTCAAGTCCAGCAACGACGTTTTGTCCGCCATTTCGGGGCTTGGCTTTGCGGGCACAAGACGGCGTGGAGGGGCAGGTGGAATCGGTGCTTGCTGATCGCCGGGGCCCTGACGCATGAAACCGCCGGGTCCGATGGACACGATGCGTGGCATCGACGACGGGCGCGGCACGGGTGCTTCTGCGGTGTCATCGTCGGCGCGGACCGGCACGACGGGTTCGGCGACAGGCGCGGATGGACGCGGACGTAATGGTGCAGCCGCTACGGGCGCCTTGGCTGGAGCAGGAGCAGCTTTCTTGGGCGCCGCTTTCTTGTCTGCGTCGTTGGCCTTCACCGGAGAAGGACGCGATTTGAGACCCAAGCGATGCGCCTTGCCGATGACGGCATTGCGGCTGACGCCACCAAGTTCGTCTGCAATTTGGCTCGCTGTAAGGCCTTTTTCCCAAAGTGCCTTTAACTGATCAATCCGCTGGTCGGTCCACGACATAAATTCAATTCCAATGACTAGTTTTATATACCGCGTAAGTGGCGCATTTGCGCCTTGCGGTTATCGCTGCAAGCCGATAGTCGATTGCGCGATGACTATCCACAATAAAAGCGCTGTAGGCCAAGATAGGAACGCAAACCCCGTTGTGCAACTGCCCGACGGCGAACGCCACATCCGCCACGTAAACTGGGTCGGTCTGCAGACCTTGTACATGAAAGAGGTCCGCCGCTTTTTCAAGGTACAACTGCAAACCGTGTGGGCACCCGCGATAACGACCTTATTGTACCTGATCATCTTCACCGTCGCATTGGGGACAGTCAAACCAACCGTGTTGGGTGTGTCTTTCGCAGATTTTATCGCGCCGGGCCTTATTATCATGGGCATGATGCAGAACGCCTTTGCCAATTCCAGCTTTTCGCTGTTGGTGGGGAAAATTCAGGGTACGATCGTCGACTATCTCATGCCGCCTCTGTCAAATGCGGAGGTTTTGGCTGCGCTGACGGCAGCCGCCGTGACGCGGGCATTTCTGGTGGGCGGGACGATCTGGCTTGCGATGGCGATATGGCCGGGCGTCAATGTAACGCCGACGCATTTCTGGGCCGTGTTGTGGTTCGGGCTCATGGGTTCGATGATGCTGGCGCTGATCGGCGTTATGACCTCCATCTGGGCAGAGAAATTTGATCACGCTGCGGCCGTAAGCAACTTTGTTGTTGCCCCGGCAGCGCTTTTGTCGGGGACTTTTTATTCGGTCGATAAATTATCACCTACGTTTCAGGCCATCAGCCACGCCAACCCGTTTTTCTACGCGATATCTGGGTTCCGATATGGCTTTATCGGCAGCGCCGATAGCCCCGTGGTCTTTGGTGCTTTGCTTCTGTTGGGGCTCAACGTTGTACTTGGGCTGATCTGCTACGTCATGCTCCGATCTGGATGGAAATTACGGGCTTAACCGCCGTTTTGGGACTTAATCTTGCTGTCGTCCTGTCGTAAATCCCTGAAAGGGGAAACCAATGACGATAATGGCACAGACAAAGTTGAAACATCGGAGCGAGCAGCTTCAGACCCTATTGCTGAAAGGCAATAGCGTACAGATTATCGCTGCCCGTGAACTGCTTAGACTGTCGTTGGTGGAGATGCATGAACTGGGACATTGGCGCGAGTATCCCGACAAATTCCAAGCTTATATGCGGCTCTATCGCGCGTCTGAGAAAATCATGTTTAACCCACCGGCGTCCATGTCTGCGCCTGACAAAACGGACCAATGCATCCCTTGACAACAAGGTTCCCGGATTTGCCCCTATATACCACTGAACGATAGGTTTTTCCGGACTTCGGATCGTAAATCTGGCCTTTGAATTCTTTCCCGTCCGATTTGAAACCGGTCAGGACATTCATGCCCAATATTGTTCTGCTACGCAGCATTTTGTCGGGATTATTAATATCTTTAGCGCCAGGACCGGCAGGCGGATTGACAAGGAACTTGACCAGCTTGCCGCATAACGCTGTGCCGCATTGGTAAATTTCAACGACGCCGTCCCGGCTTTGCGTGACCCAACGGCCCGAAATCGGTGCAGCGGCCTGTGCGGGAATAGTTGCCAAAACAACTGCGGCAATCATCCATTTTTTGGCGTGGTGCATAACTGGTCCTCTTCGTTGAAAAACAACATAAACGGGGGATGCGCAAGCTGCAATGCTTTTGCCTTTTGCGCGGGCCATGCTAATCGCGGTCACCATGAAAGACATAATCCTGTTCGACTACTGGCGTTCCTCGGCAAGCTATCGTGTACGCATTGTGCTGAATCTCAAAAAGGTGCCTTTCACGCGCGTGCCGACCAGCCTGCTGGATAATGAACAAAAGGCAGCCGATTATGTTGCGCGTAATCCGCAAGGGTTCGTGCCGATGCTCTCGATTGACGGACATGATCTGACGCAGAGTCTTGCGATCATCGATTATCTTGATGCCAATTATCCTGACCCGGCAATGGTGTCATCCAACCCTGCGGATCGTGCGAAGACCCTGGCGCAGGCGCTCATTATTGCTGCTGACATCCACCCAATCGATAATCTGCGCGTGCTTCGATATCTAAAGGACCAAATGGGCCAATCGCAAGAGGCTGTGGACCAATGGTATCGGCACTGGATACTTGAAGGTTTTGCCGCGTTGGAGGCGTTGGCGCCGGATGATGGCCTATTTGGCGGTGACCAGCCCAATCTGGCTGATGTCTGCCTTGTCCCGCAAATGGCGAATGCCCGGCGCGTGGATACCCCGCTGGATGCGTTTCCGAAGCTTGTCCGTGTGGATGCTGCGCTGACGGCGCTACCCGCCTTTGTTGCGGCGCATCCTGACCAAGTGAAGCCGGACTGATGTCTGCCAGAAAACTCACGCTCAGTGCGTTTCTGCCGTACCAATTGTCGATTACGTCGAACGCCGTCAGCGATCTGATCGCGCGCGCCTATCGTGGCAAATTCGCGCTGAAGGTGCCAGAATGGCGTGTCATGGCGCTTCTTGGCGAAGGCGATGTCGCCACGCAGCGGCAATTGGTTGCTGCGACTGCAATGGACAAGGTAACCGTGAACCGCGCGTGCAAGGCGCTGGAGGAACGCGCCTTGATTAGCCGCGTGCCGAACACATCGGACGGACGTTCACATCATCTCGCGCTCACGCCTGCGGGCCGCGATCTGTACGAACAGATTGTGCCTGAGGCGCTTGCGTTAGAGGCTGAGCTTGAAAAAATCCTGGGCAGCGGCGAAGCCAAAATGCTTGAGGCGATGCTAAAGCAGCTGCGCGCAAGGGTCGCTGAGCTGGGTTAGCCTGACGTAATTGCGGGCCGCCCAACCTTTGCTGTTTGGGTCTTGGGCATCTTGTCCTCCAGCGGATCCAGCCAAATACGCGCATTGTCACCCACAAACACTTGCGGCCGGGACGGCTTAAGGTCCAACGCGCCTTCCCATTGCGAAATTAATTGTGTCGCTTCGGCAATGGCGGC
This sequence comes from Sphingomonadaceae bacterium, assembly GCA_031426075.1. Classification (GTDB taxonomy): domain Bacteria; phylum Pseudomonadota; class Alphaproteobacteria; order Sphingomonadales; family Sphingomonadaceae; genus Sphingorhabdus_B. The sequence goes on along the minus strand of JANPKN010000183.1, from coordinate 3,454 downwards.
GTCGAATTTTTGTGGCTTGCGAAACGCATTGTTCATCAAAGCGTCGCCGAAAAAGGTCCAGTCATTGCCCGGTGCGCAACCAAAGGATGTGCGCTGCGACGAAGCCGCCGTGACAATGACGGTTTGATCGTTGGTTAACAACGGAATGAATATCCCTGAATAGCAGGCAGACAGAAGGACCATGCGGCGCTTAACGCCAACACCGTCGAGCAAATCCGCCAGCCGCTGCGGTGCGATCATACCGGCGGCATAATCCCCGTCGCGATAGGCAAGGCCGGACACCGGGTCGCCATGCGTGGTCGCAAAGAGGATGAGGACATCCTCCTTCGCGTCCATCTTGCCAGCAATGGCAGCCAAAGCAGTGGCCAGGTTCGACGGCGATCCTTGCGGCGCGCCAATGGACTTGTCGTCGGCACCGGCGGCCAGGTAAAGCGTTCGGCCTGTTGCCCCGTAACGTCGTGCCAGTATCTTGGCTGCTTCGGCAGACTCGCGGGCGAAGACTGGATCGGAATCAAGGCCAATGGAAACAACATAGGCGTCCACGACGCCCGGTCGTTGCGGTTGCAGCGCGGTTATCGCGTTGGCCAGCTTTTTATGTTGCGATAGATACCATGTAGCCGACCGGTTCTGTTCAGCGAACCACCCGTTTTTCGCAGCTTCGAGGGTGTTGAAGTTCTGCTGCTGGCTGAAGGCAGAGCTAGTGACGAGCAACGAAAGCGCCAATGCCCCTGCTTGAACCAACCGCAATTTGGCGTTCCTATATGCCATACGCCCAAGTCTAAACGCAGAGTTGCAGTTGCCGCAACTGCAATATCGTTGCATGAAGGACAAAAGCTGGAGAAACATTATGAAACTTGCATCCTTGAAGTCGGGCCGTGACGGACATCTGGTTGTCGTGTCCGACAACCTCGCTTGGTATGCCGATGCAGCGCATATTGTCCCGACGTTGCAGGCCGCGCTTGATGACTGGGATGAATTTGCGCCCCGCCTTGCGGCACTTGCGACCGATCTGGAACATGCGGTCATCCCGCGCGAGCGTTTCCATGAACACGACGCAGCCGCGCCTTTGCCGCGGGCCTATCAGTGGGCGGATGGTTCGGCCTATGTCAATCATGTTGAATTGGTCCGCAAGGCGCGGGGCGCTGTGTTGCCCGAAAGCTTCTGGCATGACCCGTTAATGTATCAAGGCGGTTCGGATGAATTTATGGGCGCTCGCGATGATATTCCGTTGGCGGACGAGGCCTGGGGCTGCGATCTTGAGGCGGAGATTGTCGTGGTAACAGGCGATGTGCCCCGCGGAACATCCGCAGTCGACGCCTTGTCCTATGTCCGGCTGGTTGGCCTTGTGAACGATGTATCTTTGCGCAACCTGATCCCTGGCGAGTTGGAAAAGGGCTTTGGCTTTGTCCAGTCCAAACCTGCCAGTGCCCTGTCACCAGTGTTTGTAACGCCCGACAGCCTTGGGGATTATTGGAAGGGTGGAAAGCTGCACCGCACGTTGAATGTCGACTTTAATGGCGCACCTTTTGGCCGGGCCGTTGCTTCGGATGATTGCACGTTCGATTTCGGAACCTTGATCGCGCATCTCGCCAAAACCCGCAATTTGGGGGCAGGGACGATTATCGGTTCAGGCACAGTATCCAACTGCGATGCAGACGGTGGCCCTGGCAAACCCGTTGCCGCAGGTGGCCTGGGTTATAGCTGTCTGGCCGAAGTGCGCATGGTCGAGAAAATACAGTCCGGAGAGATGGCGACACCGTTCCTGAAGGACGGTGATGTGGTGAGGATCGAAGTTTTCGACGATGCAGGGCACAGCATTTTTGGCGCTATCGAACAAACCGTCCGAAAAAGTTGAAGGGGCAGCCCTGAGGCCACCCCTTCATCATCTGCCTTATTGTTTCGAAAAGGCGTCGCTGATCGAGCAGGCAGCAGGCCCAAGAATAACGATGAACAACGTCGGCAGAATGAACAGGATAAGCGGTACGGTCATAATGGCCGGCAAACGCGCGGCCTTTTCTTCGGCACGCATCATACGGTCATTACGGAATTCTGCGGACAATACGCGCAAAGCCGATGCCAGCGGCGTTCCGTATTTTTCGGTCTGGATCATGGTGGTGACCACGCCGCGCACCGAGTCGAGATTAACGCGGTAGGCCAGATTTTCGAAAGCTGCCCGGCGCTCGGTTAAAAATCCAAGTTCGATGGCAGTAAGGGCAAATTCATCACCCAACTCGGGATAGCCGCGGCCCAGTTCCTTGGCGACGCGGTTGAAGGCGGTATCGACGGTCAGACCCGCCTCAGCGCAGATCACCAACAGGTCAAGCGCATCGGGCAAGCCCTTTCGAATGGCGTCGGTGCGCTTGGTGACCAGATTGGTGAGATATATGTCAGCGGCTTTGTAGCTTAAGATAGCCGCTGCTGCGAACGCAGCGAATTTCTTGAAAGCACCCCAATCCGGAACGCCGTTTAGCGCGTAGATGTAAATGCCAACACCGCCGCCGATGACGATGGGAAGCATCATGCGGCAGAAAATGACCGTAACGGCCAATTCCTTGCGGCGAATACCAGCCTGGGCTAGCCGTTGCTGCACGGACTTTACCTGATCCTCTTGCAAGACCTGCAGCTTGGACAACATCTGCCGCATCTTGTCCGTGGTTTCGGTTTTGCGGATTAGCTTGGCGCGCTTTTTAGACGTGGTCGCGGTAATCCCCGCCTTCAACTGCTCACGCCGGTCATTCAGGGCCTTGACCCGCTTCATCATCGGGTCACGCACCGTCACGGCAGAGTAAATGGCGATCATTACCGCTATACAGGCCACTGCCGAAAGCATGGTGGCGACCCACAATACGTCGATGCCCAGGAGTTGAGGTCCACCAGCATTGGTCATGTTTCTTGTCCCGTCCCCAACTTAAATTTCAAAGTTGACCATTTTGGCCATGATGAACACGCCAATCGACATCCAAACCGCACCGCCTAGGCCAGCTATGATCAACCGTGGTTCGTAGAAAAATCCAGCAAGATATTTCTGGTTCACGATCCAAACCATGCCAAAGACGAAGAACGGCAAGGAGCCAACGATATAGGCAGATGCCTTGGATTCCGATGACATGGCACGGATCTTCAGTTTCATTTGCGCACGTTTACGCAAGACATCGGCAAGGTTGGCCAAGGTCTCCGCAAGGTTACCGCCGGTTTCGCGTTGAATGGCGAGCGTGATTACAAAGAACTGGAATTCCGCTGTCCCCAAACGATCGGCGGTTTCCTGAAGCGATTCTTCCATGCTCTTGCCGATTTTGATTTTCTCGGTGACCATTTTGAATTCTTCGCCAACGGGGCCGGGCACTTCGCGTGCAACTACGCCAAGCGTTTCGCCGACAGGGAGGCCGGATTTCAAACCGCGCACCAGCAATTCGATGGCATCGGGGAAATTTGAGGTAAATTTCTTGATCCGCCG
>JANPKN010000182.1:0-1833 GCA_031426075.1 Sphingomonadaceae bacterium | reverse complement strand
TGTGCTGGAGAAGAATGACTTGTTCGCAATTGTCGGCGCGACGGCTGCAATCACTATGTTTACAATCGGCTATTATTATTCGCTTCCACTGTGGTGGGCTGCAGTGGGTGTCACGGTATATGGCATAATTTATACCTTCATTCACGACGGTCTGGTGCATCAGCGCTTTTTCCGCTGGGTGCCTAAACGTGGTTATGCCAAACGGCTGGTACAGGCACATAAATTGCACCACGCGACGGTTGGTAAAGAAGGCGGCGTTAGCTTTGGCTTTGTATTCGCGCGCGACCCCGTGAAGTTGAAGGCTGATCTGAAAAGGCAGCGCGAGGCGGGTACCGCCATTGTGCGCGACGCTGCAATTTAAGTTTCGGGTTTAAGCCAAATCCAACCAAGGCAAATTATCGCAACGCCCACCGGCACGAGCGACCAGGGCAAGGCCAAAGCCGCAAAGCCAATCGCTATGCTGACGCCAAAAGCCGCCGTCGCCGACCATTTGCCTCGTCTGCTAATGGCACCCTTTTCCCGCCACGACACCAGGTGATGCCCAAATCTAGGGTGGTTCAACAGCCGCGCCTCAAGCGCTGGGCTGCTGCGCGCAAAGCAGAATGCCGCCAATATCATGAACGGGACTGTCGGCAGCAAAGGTAGAAAAATACCAATGGTGCCAAGCGCGACAGCCAATAGCCCCGCGCACAGATAAAGCTGCCGCCTGATCAATATTGGTGAACTGCTTTGGTCACATAGTAACTGTCGAGACCTTCCGGGCCGCCTTCGCTACCAAAGCCTGATTCCTTGACTCCGCCGAACGGCGCATCGGGCATCGAAATCACAAAGCTGTTGAGGCCAACCATGCCGGTATCCAGCGCATCGGCAACCAGGTTAGCCTGCCGCGCATTCTCCGTGAACGCATAAGCGGCAAGGCCGAAGGGCAGGCGGTTTGCCTGTTCAATGGCTTCGTCAAAGGTCTTGAACGGCCGCATCAATGCAACTGGACCAAAGGGTTCGTCGTCCATGACCTTTGCCGACATCGGCACGTCTGAAAGCACCGTCGGCGCAAAGAAAAAGCCTTGGTTGCTGCGCGATCCGCCGGTCAGCAGCTTAGCGCCCTTGGACGTCGCATCTTCCACCAGATCGGCAATCGCCGATGGACGCCGACCGTTGGCCAAGGGGCCCATGACGGTGCCTGCGTCAAGGCCATTGCCCACCTGAACCTTCTTTGTAAGTTCGGCAAAGCCAGCCACGAAGCGGTCATAAACGCCCTCTTGTACATAAAAACGCGTGGGCGAAATGCACACTTGGCCAGCATTACGGAACTTGGTCGTTGCGGACAAAGTGATGGCTTTTTCAAGGTCGCAATCATCGAAAATGAGCACTGGCGCATGGCCACCCAATTCCATCGTCGTGCGCTTCACGCCATCGGCTGCAAGCTTGAGCAAATGCTTGCCTACAGGGACCGAGCCCGTGAAGCTGACCTTGCGGATGGTGGGTGAGGCAATCAGGTGACGGCTGACCATGTCCGGAACGCCATAGACCAGTTGCGCGACGTTGCCTGGAACGCCGCCGTCAATGACGCATTGCATGATCGCGCTTGTGCTTGCGGGTGTTTCTTCAGGTGGCTTGGCGATGATTGAGCAACCTGCCGCAAGCGCAGCCGCCATTTTTTTGCACATTAAATTGACCGGGAAGTTCCACGGCGAAAATGCGGCGACGGGACCGACAGGCTGCTTCAACACCAAGGCGCGCTGACCCGTTGGCCGGACAAGAACACGGCCATAGCTGCGTTTGGCTTCCTCGCAGAAATAGTCGAATTGCGCGGCACAAGACAGCACCTCAGTG
>JANPKN010000181.1:0-9223 GCA_031426075.1 Sphingomonadaceae bacterium | reverse complement strand
AAAAGTCCGATCGCCTGAAGCATGGTCGATTTGCCTGATCCAGATGGCCCAAGCAACGCGACAAGCTCTCCCTTGCCGATAACAAGATCAACACCGCGCAGGACTTGTATGGTCACATCGCCCTGCACGAATTTTCTGCGGACGTCGATGAGTTCCAAGATATTATTCATAACGCAGCACCTGAACTGGGTCAGTACTCGCGGCCTTTAAAGCCGGGTACAAGGTTGCAAGGAAGCTGAACAGCAAAGCCAGACCGCATATAGCAAGCACTTCGAACGGGTCAGTACGCGAAGGCAGTTCGGTGAGAAACCTGATCGATGGGTCCCACAGATTTTGCCCCGTCACAAACTGAATGAAGTTCACCACCGACTGCCTGAAATACAGGAAGATCGCACCCAATATCATTCCCAGAACAATCCCTGAGGAACCAATCAGCAAGCCAACGGTCATGAAAATCTTCAGCAGGGATTTCCGCGATGCACCCATCGTCCGCAATATAGCGATGTCCCGGGTCTTGGCGCGTACCAGCATGATGAGCGACGATAAAATGTTGAACACCGCAACCAGCACGATGATGGACAAGACCACGAACATAGCAACGCGTTCCACGGCCAGCGCCTCGAACAATGACGCATTCATGCTTTTCCAGTCGACAATCTGACCCTTATTCTCAAGCTTTGGCAGCAATGGCGCGAGGATTTCGTTCACCTTGTCAGGATTTTCGGTCTTGATTTCGATCATGCCGATTTCATCGCCCATCAGCATCAGAACCTGCGCACGTTCAATGGGCATGATGACAAAAGCCTTATCATAATCATAAACGCCCACTTCGAATATCGCGGCGACTTCATAAGAGATTTCGCGCGGGACAGTACCGAACGGCGTGGTGCGACCAGCAGGATTAATGATTGTCACACTCTGCCCAACCTGAACGCCCAAATTCTGCGCAAGCCGCGATCCGATTGCGACCTTATCCTCATTTGGGCTCAACCTGCGCAAGTCACCAGCAACGGTTTTGCCCTTCAATGTCTCGTTTTTCAGAATGTCGTTAACGGACATGCCGCGCGCCAAAATGGCCTCAACCCGTCCATTAAAGGTCGTCAGTAACGGTTGTTCGATCAACGCAGTTGCGTCAGTCACCCCGTCCGTCTGCTTCACGTCGGTGAGAATCTGACGCCAGTCTTGCAAGCGTCCGCCATAGCCCTGAACAACCGCGTGACCGTTGAGGCCAACGATCTTGTCGAACAATTCGGCGCGGAAGCCATTCATGACGCTCATCACAATGATAAGCGCGGCAACGCCCAATGCGACAGCGACTAAGCTGATGCTGGCCACGAGGAAAATGAACCCTTCCCCCTTACCCGGAAGCAAGTATCGGCGTGCGACCATACGTTCATATCGCGACAATATCATGTGCGGGCACTCATCCTTAATTTCGGCATGAAGCGTTCTTAGGTTCCGCCATTGAGACTGGCAAGTATTGTTGCAGCGGTGCAACAGCAACGGAAAAAGCGTCAGGCAGAGTCTGGTTCCATTTGCAAAGCGTTCGGCAAAGGAAGATGGAGACTTGGAATTCGTCAGAGCCCAACGCGGCCGATGGTTCAGGGGGAAAATCAGACCCGCCGGTGGGGACCGGTAGAGGACTGAAACTACGCGCTAGCAAAGCTGCAGAGCGAGGCCGTTCGGAATATCCGGGCGGCCTTGTTTCTATTTTGGTGCGGCGTTGCAATCGTCATTTTTTTGGTCTTGCAATTTTTTCGATGCATCCCATCTCTCTTCTCGGAGGCCGAAAGGCTCCAAAACGAAACATGCTGGCCGCTGCATATGCGGGGTTGGCGACGAACCAAATTGCTTGAAGGAGAATTTGAAATGAACCGTTTTGATTTTACACCTTATCGCCGGAACACTGTTGGCTTTGACCGTCTGTTCGAACTGCTCGAAACCACGGGCCGTTCTGCGCAAAATGAAAATTATCCACCGTTCAATATCGAGCGTACGGGCGAGAATGATTATAAGGTCACCGTCGCCGTTGCTGGTTTCAAGATGGATGAGATTGATATCGTTGCCCAGCAGAACTTGCTCATCGTAACCGGCAGCAAACAAGCGGAAAGCAACGACAATCGCGACTTTTTGCATATGGGCATTGCGAACCGGAACTTCGAACGCCGGTTCCAACTGGCGGATCACATTCATGTGACCGATGCAGATATGGCTGATGGTCTTCTCATTATCACGCTGGTGCGCGAAGTGCCCGAGGCATTGAAACCACGCAAAATCGCGATCGGCGCGAAATCTGCGCCGAATGTGATCGAACATGATGACGCGCCCAAGAAAAAAGCGCCGCGCGCTGCTTAAGCGCTAAAAAATCGGGGCGGGCGATATGGATCGTCCGCCCCTTTTCGTATCCTGACGGCCCGGGTCGCAATTGGGCCAATCGGCTACGACTCTCATCGCGCCCGATAATAGCCGACAAGCTGCAGCAGCACAAACTTGGCCGCTATTGACAACCTAATGATTAAACGAGGCGACTTTGCTTCACGGCAGCTTTGACAAAGCTTGCGAACAATGGATGTGGCGCAAATGGCCGTGATTTCAATTCCGGGTGAAATTGTACACCAATAAACCAAGGATGATCCGGACGCTCGATAATCTCGGGCAACTCGCCATCGGGAGACATGCCGCTGAACACCAGCCCACCCTGCTCGAGCATGTCCTTATAATGAACGTTTACCTCGTAACGATGGCGATGCCGCTCGGATATTTCCAGGCTACCGTAGATTGACGCAACATGGCTGTTTCCGTCAAGCACGGCATCGTAAGCGCCTAAACGCATCGTTCCACCCATATCGCCACCAGTTTCGCGCTTTTGAATGCCCTCTTGGCTCATCCATTCGGTTATGATGCCAACTACTGGTTCGTTCGTCGGTCCGAATTCTGTGCTTGAGGCGCCAGCGACACCAGCGGTGTTCCGCGCGCCTTCGATACACGCCATTTGCATGCCAAGGCAGATGCCGAAGAATGGCACCTGACGCTCACGCGCGAATTTTACCGCGGCAATCTTGCCTTCGGAACCACGCTCGCCAAATCCACCAGGGACCAGAATGGCGTTCATGGGCTCAAGCGCCGTCGCGATATCCTCTTCGGATTGCTCAAACAGCTCGGCATCGATCCATTTTATATTGACCTTCACGCGGTTGGCCAGACCGCCATGCGTCAACGCCTCATTCAGCGACTTATACGCATCGGCAAGACCTACATATTTGCCGACCACGCCAATGGTCACTTCGCCCTCAGGGTTTGACTGGCGGTCGATTATATCTTCCCAGCGGCCAAGATCAGGCTCGCCATCTGCATCAAGACCAAATGCGCGCAGCACTTCATTATCAAGCCCTTCCGCATGATATTGCAGCGGTACCGCGTAAATGCTCTTGGCATCAAGCGCCGGGATAACCGCCTCTTTGCGCACATTACAGAATGCAGCAATTTTCGCGCGTTCGGTTTCGGGAAGCGGATGTTCGCAGCGGCACAGCAGCACGTCAGGCTGAATGCCAAGGGACGTCAATTCGCGCACGCTGTGCTGCGTTGGCTTCGTCTTCAACTCACCAGCTGCAGCGATGTAAGGCACCAAGGTGACGTGCACTGACAGGGTCCGTTCGCGGCCAAGCTCGTTCCGCAACTGGCGAATAGCCTCAATGAACGGAAGCGATTCAATATCACCAACGGTGCCGCCAATTTCGCAAAGGACAAAATCCATGTCCTGTGTTTCCGCCTTGGCGAATTCCTTAATTGCGTCGGTAACGTGCGGGATGACCTGCACAGTCGCGCCGAGATAATCTCCGCGGCGTTCTTTTTGAATAATTGTCTGGTAGATACGTCCGGATGTGATGTTATCAGACTGACGCGCCGAAACGCCAGTGAAGCGCTCATAATGGCCAAGGTCGTGGTCGGTTTCTGCCCCGTCATCAGTCACATAGACTTCGCCATGCTGATACGGCGACATCGTACCCGGATCAACATTGAGATAGGGATCGAACTTCCGGATGCGGACGCGGTATCCACGCGCTTGCAAAAGGGCAGCAAGCGATGCTGCCATAAGACCTTTGCCAAGCGAGGAGACCACGCCACCGGTGATAAAAATGAACCGTGTCATGGGAGAAAAGGCCTAAGCTACCTTTTCATCAAAACACAAGCGAACGAATCTGCCTGATGAAAATTAAATTGTGTAAAAACGGTTTTTTTCGCCAGCCGTGATTATTTGTCCAGCGGAACTTCGGTTGCTGGCGCAGGTGCTGGTACAGTTGGTTTCGCCGTCGCTGGCGCTGTTGTCACTGGCGACGTTGGCGCTGCGGGTACTTCGGTACGTTGCAGGCTGTTGTCGATTTCGCCCGTATTGCCCTTTTTCGCGGCAACAAACGCCAGCGAGATCGATAGCAAAATGAACAACGTCGCCAAAATCGTGGTGGTACGCGTCAAAAAGTCTGCTGCGCCGCGCGCCGACATAAGGCCGGAGGGGCTTCCTCCCATGCCCAAGCCACCGCCCTCGGAACGCTGCATCAAGATGATGCCAACGAGTGAAGCGGCGATAATTGCCTGAACAACGATGAGAAAATGAAAAAGACCCATGTAAAAATTCCGAATATGAAAGGCAGCGCGCTACCGGTTATGGCGCCCACATAGCGAGCGCATGGCAATTCTTCAATGCTATTCGCTGGTAGCTTCGGCAGCCGCCAAGATTGGTTTAAATTTTGCGGCTGTCAGACTAGCTCCGCCAATCAATCCGCCATCGACATTGGGCACTGCCAAAAGCTGCGCCGCGTTGTCACCATTCATGGATCCGCCATATAATATGTGGATGGCACCGCCCTCTTCACCAAAGCGTTCCACAAGCGCCGCGCGAATGGCGCCGTGCATCTCTTCGACATCCGCCGATTCAGCAACGCGGCCTGTTCCAATGGCCCAAACGGGTTCATATGCGACGCTGAGCCAGGCACCTGCGGCTGTGTCGGGCAATGAAAGCTCCAGTTGGCCAAGGACGACATCCAAGGCTTTCCCAGCCTCTCGTTCTTCAAGCGTCTCGCCGACACACACGATGACTTTTAAGTCGGCAGCAAATGCAGCCTCAGCCTTGGCGCGGATGTCGCTATCTTGTTCATGCTGCGCTGCGCGGCGTTCACTATGGCCGATGATTGTAAGCACCGCGCCTGCATCCGATAGCATTTCGGCAGACACGCAGCCTGTATGCGCGCCTGAATTCTGCATGTGGCAATCCTGGCCGCCGATTGGAAAATCTCCAACTGCCTTGACCGCGCGGTCGATAAGCGTGGCGGGAATACAAAGCGCCGAATCCACCGACGCATAAAGCTGAGCCACCGCGGAGATGGCCGCGATTTCGCCAAGATCAGCCGACATGCCGTTCATTTTCCAGTTTCCAACGATGAACTTGCGCATCTGATACCTCTGTTTTGTTCGGGAGCGATTCTAAAAACGGCTATTCCATGCTTTCCGCCAGTTCGGCAAGTCTATCCCTTGATTGCGAGCGTCTTGCCGCCTAAAGCGGCTCGCAAAGGGCACCTTGTGCCGTATATGCAGGAAATCGCAGTTCATGATTAGCTCCATTCGTTCGCTTATTAATTCAAAATTCGGTGCGATTTTTGCGCTTGCCTTCATTGGATTGATCGCGATCGCCTTTGCGCTGGGTGATGTTAGCGGCTCGGGTAATTTTGGTGCATTAAGCGGCGGAAATGTGGCGCGCGTTGGTGACAAGAATATCACTTTGAGCGAGCTTAATGACTCGCTCGAAAACCGGTTGAGGGCGGAGCGACAGGATAACCCGACGCTCGATATGGTCAGTTTTGTTAATGGCGGCGGTTTGGATTCGACGCTTGAACAATTGATCAATCGTTATGCCGTCACCGTTTTTGGTGAAGAATATGGCGTTGCCGTGAGCAAGAGGCTTGTTGATTCCGAAATACGAAAAATCCCCGGAGCGATGGGCCTCGACGGAAAGTTCAGCGCGGATGCGTTCCGCGCATTTGCCCAGCAAATTGGCGTGAGTGAGCAAGCAATCCGCGATGACCTGACCCAGAATTTGTTCGCACAACAGATATTGCCAGCAGCCGCGAGTGGTCCTCCCGCACCTGACGGCATGGTATTGCCATATGCGTCTTTGATGCTTGAACAGCGTGCAGGCCAGATTGCCTCCCTGCCCGCGACATCATTCTTGCCGACACGCGCGCCAAGTGAAGCCGTGCTTGCGAAATTCTACAGCGACAATGCAGCTCAGTTTACGATCCCTGAAAAGCGTGCCGTCAGTTACGCCATCTTCGGCAGCGACATTATTGCCCAGCGCGCCAAGCCAAGCGAGGCAGACATCGCCGCTTATTACAAGGCAAATGCCGCACAATTCGCGGCATCACAAACACGCAACATCAGTCAGGTTATTGTGCCGACCGAAGCGGCGGCGAAGTCGGTTGCTGCACAAGTTGCAACCGGCAAAACGCTGGCCACCGTTGCTGGCGAATTGGGACTTGCAGTTACGACCACCGCTAATGTTACGAAAAGTAGCTTAACGAGCTCAGCAACACAGGCCGTCGCAGACGCGGTATTTGCCGCAGCACAGGGCACCGTTGCGAAGCCTGCGCGTGGCAAGCTTGGTTGGGCTGTCGTCCGTGTGGATGCGATTAACAACGTCGCGGCAAGATCGCTCGCGGCGGCGCGGTCTGAAATCGAAACTGAGCTTTTGAAAACGCGCAGCGAAGAAATGCTGACCGAAATGACTGCTGAAATCGAAGACGCGTTTGCCGACGGCGCGACGATTTCCGATGTAGCAAAGCAAAACGGTTTGACGGTCAACACGTCGCCTAAGTTGCTCGCGACAGGGCAAGACATTAGCAACCCCGGCTATAAGCCAATCCCGGAAATGCAGGCTATTTTGCCAGCAGCATTCCAAATGGAAACCAACGGCGAAGCGCAATTGATCGAGTTGGTGCCAGGTGAGAAATTTGCCATGATTGCCGTTGCCGACTTCGAAGAAGCCGCACCTCCCCCCCTCAACGGCGTGCGCGCCATCGTTCAGCAGCAATGGGCCTTGTCCGAAGGTGCGAAGGCCGCGCGCGCAGCGGCAGATGCCCTGCGTAAGGCCGTAGACGGTGGACAATCGCTTGAGGCGCCACTTGCTGCTGCCAAGATCAGCGGAGCCCAAATTGAACGCCTCGGCGGTACCCGCGCGGATATTTCACGTGAAGGCCAACCTGTTCCTCCACCATTGTCGCTGATGTTCGCGATGAAAAAGGGAACTGCAAAAATCGTTCAAGCTGGCGGTGATCGCGGTTGGTATGTTGTCTATTTGACGGACGTGATCAAAGGCGATGCAAGCGGAAATACGCCCATGCTGCTGGCGCGCAAGCAAGAATTGTCGGGCGTTTTGCAGCAGGAATATGCCGCCCAGATGATCTCGTCTGCCGCCAAGAATGCCGGCATTGAAAAGAATGAAGGCGGGATCGAAGAACTCCGCACCCGCCTTACGAACCGTGACAGCAACTAAACCGCAACTCATTTGGCGCAAGCGCATTGCTGACACCGAAACACCGGTGTCGGCTGCGCTGAAGCTGTTTGAGGCAGAGCGCGGAGATTTTATATTGGAGTCTGTCGAAGGCGGTGAAACCCGTGGTCGGCACAGCCTTATCGGCATTGCGCCTGACCTCGTTTTCCGCGCGGCGGGCGATAAGGCCGAAATCAACAGCCAATGGATGATCGATCGGGAGGCGTTTGTTCCCTCCCCACTTCCATCTTTGGACGCGTTGCGTGCCTTGGCTGCGGAGTGCAGGATGGATGTTCCTGAGGAACTCCCGCCTGCCCTGGCGTGCTTGGTAGGCTATTTTGGTTATGAGACCATTGGCTTGGTGGAAAAACTTCCCCGCGCGCCACAGTCGGCTTTGGAATTGCCGGACATGTTGTTCGTCCGGCCAACCGTCATTCTGCTGTTTGACCGACTGAAGGACGAGATGTTCCTCGTGTCGCCTGTCTGGACGGGCATGGAGGACACGCAGGCCGTTGCGCTCGCGCATGAGCGATTAGATGAGGCCGAACGGTTGCTAGACGCCGGGCCGACCGCCGAGACACATTTGGTATCAAAGACAGATGGGGCTGACCTTAGGCTACAGCCTGTCCTGCCCGCTGGTCGCTATGCGGAAATGGTGGCGTCGGCCAAGGATTACATTGAGGCTGGCGACATATTTCAGGTCGTCCTCGCGCAACGCTTCACCGCGCCTTTCGACCTGCCGCCGGTTCATCTCTATCGTGCATTGCGGAGGATAAACCCCTCGCCATTCCTGTATTTTATCGACCTGCCGGGCTTTGCGCTCATCGGCTCAAGCCCCGAAATATTGGTTCGCGCGCGCGGTGGCGAGGTGACCATCCGGCCAATCGCTGGCACACGACCGCGCGGCAAAAGCAGCATTGAGGACGCGGAAAACAAGGCGTCATTGCTTGCAGACCCTAAGGAACGCGCGGAGCATCTCATGCTGCTCGACCTCGGCCGCAATGACGTTGGCCGCGTGACCAAGGGCGGAAGTGTTACCGTCACTGATAGCTATATGGTCGAATTTTACAGCCATGTGATGCACATCGTTTCCAACGTCGTGGGCGAACTTGCCGATGACAAGGACGCGATCGATGCACTGTTCGCAGGCTTCCCGGCAGGGACAGTATCCGGCGCGCCCAAAGTCAGAGCCTGCGAAATCATCGCGGAGCTGGAGCCTGAAACGCGCGGTGCTTATGCGGGCGGTGTCGGTTATTTCTCCCCCAATGGCGACATGGACAGTTGCATTGTCTTGCGCACGGCGGTGGTGAAGGATGGCATCATGCATGTGCAGGCCGGCGCTGGCATCGTCGCCGACAGCAACCCCGAATATGAACAGCGTGAGTGCGAGGCAAAGGCTGGCGCACTGATCGCCGCTGCACGCGAAGCTATCCGTGTCGCCGGTGAAGCGAAATTTGGGCAGTAACTTGACGCCCACGTAAACGTCGCTAACTTAGCCGTATGCGTAACATATTTTTAGCTTCATTGGCCCTGTTGTCGGCCGTCCACACCCCAGCCTTTGCCCAGACCGCCACTCCAAATGAGGCGGATGCTGTTATCAAGGATTATGTGTTCTCAACCGGCGAACGCCTGCCCGAGGTCAAAATCCATTACACTACATTAGGGACCCCGAAGCGCGACGCG
>JANPKN010000180.1:0-5399 GCA_031426075.1 Sphingomonadaceae bacterium | reverse complement strand
GCCATTGATCTCCGACCCCGGATATAAGCTTGTGCGCTCTGCGCGAGAGGCTGGCGTGCCGGTGTTCACTATTCCCGGGGCAAGTGCCGTGACCGCTGCGCTGTCCATCTGTGGCCTTCCTACCGACCGGTTTTTGTTTGCCGGTTTCCTGCCCAACAAAGCCAAAGCGCGGGTCGAGACCTTGATCGAGCTTGGCCAGATCAAGGCGACACTGGTTTTTTACGAGGCTGGCCCGCGCTTGGCTGCAAGCTTGGCCGCGATCGCCGACACTTATGGAGACCGCGAAGTCGCCGTTGCGCGCGAACTTACCAAGAAGTTTGAAGAGGTGGTCACCGGCACTGCCGCGGAACTGGCCGCGCGTTATGCCGAGCACGAGCCGAAAGGCGAGATCGTGTTGATTGTTGGCCCGCCTGCAGACGAAGTTGTGGCTGAAACAGGCGACATGGATGCGGCGCTGAAAGAAGCGCTGGAGACGATGTCAGCGGCCAAAGCAGCGGGTGCGATTGCCAAGCGTTTTGGCCTTGAACGCAACGCTGTTTATGCGCGCGCCACGGAATTGAAAGCGAAGTGAGCCGCCTTGCCGCCGAAAAACGCGGACGGCGCCGTGAGGCGATTGCCGCTTGGTTCCTTCGTCTGAAAGGATGGCGCATCGTCGGCGAACGCGTAAAAACCCCGCGTGGTGAGGTCGACCTGATCGCGCGGCGTGGCAAAAGCATCGCCTTTGTCGAGGTCAAGGCCCGCACGAAGACTGTTGATCTTGCGACAGCAATCGACGCCACACGGTTACGCCGCGTGGCCGCTGCGGCGGAAATTCTGCTGCCGAAATATGGCAAAGAATGTGAAAATATGCAGATAGACGTGATTATGGTTGCGCCATGGCGCTGGCCCAACCATTTGCCAAACGTCTGGCACGGATAAGGACTCGCAACATGGCAATCAAAATGGCGGTCCAGATGGACCCGATAGACGGCATCAACATCAACGGCGATTCCAGCTTTGCGCTGATGCTGGCAGGCCAAGCGCGTGGCTATGACATCTGGCATTATGATGTTGGTTCGCTGACGCTGAATGCCAATGACCGGCTTACAGCCTGGGCGCACCCGGTGCATGACGTGCAGCGCGTTGAAGGCGCACATTATCGGTTCGGCGCTCCCAAGAAAATCGACTTAGGGACGGATGTCGATGTGGTGTTGATGCGCCAAGACCCGCCATTTCATGTCGGCTATATCACGGCGACGCATCTGCTTGAGCGGATCGAGCATGAAACATTGGTGGTGAACAACCCCGCCAGCGTTCGCAATGCGCCGGAAAAGGTGATGGTGCTCGATTACCGGCAATATATGCCGCCGACGATCATTACGCGCTCCGCCGATGAAGTGCGCGACTTTCAAAAGCAACACGGCGCAGTTGTGGTGAAGCCCCTCCACGGCAATGGCGGCAAAGCCATTTTCCGTATTGATGCAGACGGCAGCAACTTGGGCGCGTTGTTCGAGGTTTTCAACAACACCTGGCCCGAACCGCATATGGTGCAGCCTTTCCTTCCCGACGTGGCGCTAGGTGACAAGCGTATCGTCATGATCGACGGCGAAGTCACTGGCGCTATCAACCGCCGTCCGGGCGAAGGCGAGTTCCGGTCCAACCTCGCGGTTGGTGGAAGCGCGGAGTCGACCGATCTATCGCCTCGCGAGCTTGAAATCTGCGCCGCGATGGGGCCACGTTTGAAAGAGCTTGGCCTGATATTCGTCGGCATTGATGTGATTGGCGGACAATGGCTCACCGAAATCAATGTGACATCACCAACGGGGATAGTCGCGATTGACCGGTTCAACGGCACGGACACACCATCGCGCATTCTCGACGCGATAGAACGCCGACTATCAGAGGATTATTAATGGAAGACTGGATTATCCGCTTGGTCGAATGGGGCCATTATTGGGGCGTCGCGCTTCTTATGCTGCTCGAGACCGTGTTTCCGCCGATACCGTCTGAAATCATCATGACCGTGGCTGGCGTGTCCTCCGCGCGGGGGAACATGAACCTTGCTGGGACCATTGCGGCCGGCACAGCAGGCGCGATGCTTGGCAACTGGATTTGGTATTGGGTCGCCATCAAATTCGGTGAAGCGCGGATGAATGTATTTATTGACCGTTATAGCCGTTGGCTGACGCTGGATTGGGATGAGGTTGAACGCGGTCAAAGCCTGTTTCGCAAGCATGGCTCCATCATCGTTTTGGTTGCGCGCATGTTGCCGACCTTGCGGTCGCTGATCTCGATACCGGCTGGCCTATTCGGCATGACGTTTCGGCGTTTTATGATTTTCTCGACGATTGGAACTGCGGGCTGGACCGCCGCTTTGGCATGTGCCGGCTATTTTCTGGGGTCGCAGTTCGACGATGTTGAAAAATGGCTTGGGCCAGTATCGACCCTAGTGATCGCAGGGATCGTCCTGACATATGTTTGGCGGCTCTTGCGCTGGAAGGCAAAGCCCCGGACAGACTCTGCTCTTACGCCCGTGGATGCGCGTTCTGATACTCATCCAGAAGCATAGCGGTATCGACGGCGGTATAGACCTGAGTCGACGACAGGCTGGCGTGGCCCAATAATTCTTGAAGGCTGCGCAAGTCTGCGCCGCCCGCAAGTAAATGCGTGGCAAAGCTGTGACGCAGCGCATGCGGGGTGGTTCGGTCCGAAAGGCCCAGACGTGTGCGGGCACCTTGGACGGCGCGGCGCACCAATGCGGGTGATAACGGCCCTCCGCGCGCTCCGCGAAACAACGGCTGGTCGGTGCTGACCGCATAAGGGCACAAAGCGAGATATTCTTGAATAGCGGTCCTGACTTGCTCCAGCAAAGGGACGATGCGCGTCTTGTTGCGCTTGCCAGTCACACGCAATGTGCTGCCAAGCGGCAGGATGTCCCCCATGAGGCCAGTCGCTTCGCTCACGCGCAGTCCGCTGCCGTAGAGCAGCAAAAGCAGCGCCCAATCGCGCGCGCCCACCCAGCCGTCGCCCGCATTTTCAGCGATATCATCGGCCAGCGCCAGAACATCATCGGGGTTGACCGGGCGCGGCAGGCTGCGCTGCACGCGCGGGCCCTTCATGACGGGCAAGGTGACATCATCGCCCAAGGCAAAGCGCAAGAAATGCCGCGCGGCGGACAGTTCGCGCGCTGTGGACCGATTGGTCAGGCCATCGCCTCGCCGGTCGGCTAGAAAGGCGCGCATGTCTGCTGATGAAATCTTGCGCAAGGTTGCGCGGGTCATCTCGCTGCCCCAATGGAGCCGAAGGAAACCGGCCAGCCGATCTGCCGTCGCGTGATAAGCGCGCACGCTATGCGGTGACATCCGGCGGTTGTCGGTCAGGAACGCAAGATATTCGGTTAACAAGGACGGCATGCTTCCCATGCTATCAGGCGGCGGCATCTGCCTCAACGTTTACTATTTGCGGAAGGATGGCGTCGAGCAACGGCATGCCCTGCAGCGTTACGGTGATATGGTCTGCATTGCGCGTGATAAGGCCAAGCTGCTCGATTTTGTCGACAGCGCTCAAGTCTAACAGGTTGTCGGCGGCGATACCTGTCCGTTCGGAAAGTCGGCTTAGGCTAATACCCTCGGCCAGCCGCAATCCCATCAGCAAGCTTTCGGTGGCGCGGGTCGCGGCATCGAGATGCTCTTCGCTGCTGATGCCATGCACATTGCGTTCCACCGCTGACAGGAAATTCTCCGGCTTCTTATGACGCTGGGTCGCGGCATTCAGGCGCCGCCCGTGCGCGCCGGGGCCAATGCCGATATAGTCGTCATAGCGCCAATAGCTTAAGTTATGCCGGCTTTCGCTGCCGGGGCGCGCGTGGTTGCTGATTTCATAAGCCGGGATGCCAGCGGCGGACGTCATTTCTCCGGTCAGCTCGTATAGCGTCGCTGCATCGTCATCATCGGCAGGCACGAAATGCCCCGTCCGCACCAATGTTTCAAACCGCGTCCCGGGCTCAATCGTAAGCTGATACAGCGACATATGATCAGTGCCAAAGGAGAGGGCGCGTTGAAGTTCGGCCTCCCATTGCTTGGCTGTCTGATCCGGTCGCGCGTAAATCAGGTCGATGTTGACCCGGCCAAAATGGCGCTGCGCAATGGCCAAGGCCTCGAGGCTTTCAGCAACCGAATGGGCGCGCCCCAGAAACGCCAAAACGGCATCATCCAATGACTGAAGCCCCAGCGAGACCCGATTGACGCCTGCTGCGGCGAGGTCAGCGAAACGCGCGGCCTCCACCGAAGACGGGTTCGCTTCCAAGGTGATTTCGATATCGTCGGCAAAGCCCCAATGCTGTTCCGCTGCGTTAATGAGCGCGGCAACGGTGGAGGGCGGCATCAGCGACGGCGTGCCACCGCCAAAGAAGATGGAAGTGAGCTTGCGACCCGGCGTAAGTGCAGCCTCATAAGCCATATCCGCCAGCAACGCCGCGCACCACGCCGCGTCATCCACCGTGTCGCGGACATGGCTGTTGAAATCACAATATGGGCATTTGGAAACGCAAAATGGCCAATGAATGTAAAGGGCGAGGGGTTGGGGCATTTGGTGTGTTACCGTTCCGCACTCAAACGGTATATGGGAAAGCAAGCTTGCTCAAAATACCGCCGCAACCAATTTGCGGAATGCGTCCGCGCGGTGGCTCATTGCGTGCTTCTCTTGCGGATCAAGCTCAGCAAAGGTCTCGCTTCGCCCTTCAGGTACAAAAACAGGGTCATAGCCGAAGCCCAACGTCCCGCGTGGTGGCCAAGTCAGGCTGCCCTGAACGCGACCTTCGAAGACCTCTTGATGTCCATCCGGCCACGCAATTGCGAGCGTGCAGACGTAATAAGCGCTTCGGTCGGTGTCCGGTCCAAGCTCGGCCAGTTTGCCCTCAACCTTGCCCATTGCCATATACCAGTCGCGCCCCGGTCCGCCTTCGAACGGCTGCGTTTCCGCCCAGTCGGCAGTGTAGACCCCCGGCGCGCCACCTAGGGCCGCGACACACAGGCCGCTGTCGTCGGCCAGCGCGGGGAGTCCAGACCCTTGCGCGGAGGCATGGGCCTTAAGCAATGCATTCTCGGCAAAGCTGGTGCCGGTTTCTTCTGGCTCAGGCAGACCCAGTTCGGCAGCCGAAACGGGTTGTATGCCAAACGGCGCGAGCAAGGCGCGGATCTCCCGCACCTTGCCTGCGTTATGGCTAGCGATCACCAGCTTGCCGGGTTCGAGTTTGCGGTGAGTCATACAGGCTTACTTATTTAACCGCTTCAGCCTGAACCGCAAAAATCCGGTCCGTCCCCATGCGCGCAAGACGTAGGAGGCGCAGCAGGCCTTCTTCGTCGTACGTCGCGCCTTCGGCGGTGGCTTGCACTTCGGCAATCTGCCCGCCTTCGATCAGG
>JANPKN010000179.1:0-7172 GCA_031426075.1 Sphingomonadaceae bacterium | reverse complement strand
CGGTGACTGACACGGGAATTGGCATTCCCGACGCTGCCAAGGAACGTATTTTTCAGCCGTTTCAGCAGGCGGATGAAACAGTTATGAACCGCTTTGGCGGCACAGGCCTAGGGCTATCGATCTGCAAACAGCTAACCGAGCAAGTCGATGGCGACATCAGTGTCGCAAGCAAAATTGGCCAAGGAAGCACGTTCCGAATTGAGATTCCTGTGGAAGCCCTTGAGCAGCCGTCACAGTTGGACGAAGTCCACGTTGGCGCCGTTATCAATATTCTTGCCTTCGGAAATGTACACACAGACATACTGGCGGGAATGCAAGCGATTGAGAACTTCCGTGTGCGTCACGTTGAATGCGCGGACGGATCAGCGCTTGCTGCTGCTTTATCTGTTCTCGATCTCGCGCAGTTTCAGGTTGCCTTTATTCCGCAGTCTCTTGCCAAAGACATTCCCCCATATGACAATATATGGGCACTGTTTGCCGACGCCGATGTCGCTCCGGTTCTCGTTTCTGAAGCTACAACGGATAGTCTGGACCAAATAGCGCAGACAGCACCATTTACGTCTACCCTGCCCGCGACGCCTAACTTTTTGGAAATCCGCAGTGCGGTAAAGATTGGCTGCGCATTTGCCCGTAAAATGCGTATGTCGAACGTCGAACTTAGCAATGAAATCAAGACTTACACTCCGAAACGCGTTCTGGTTGCGGATGACAACCGAACAAACCGAAATGTATTGGCTGCCATTCTGGAAACGGCGGGGCACACTGTGTCGATGGCGACAGACGGTGACGAGGCGCTGGCCGAACTGGAAAAGGGTCAAACCGATATTCTGTTGCTTGACGTAAATATGCCTCGTCTAAGTGGCCTTGATGCATGCATGATGTGGCGTCAAAGTGAGGGAGGTAGCGGTCATTTGCCTATCATCGGCGTTACGGCCGACGCGACTACAGAAACCGAGGCCAAATGCCTTGATGCGGGTATGGATCTGCGAATTACCAAACCCGTAAATGCGCAATTGCTGCTGGCTACAATCGAACATTATTGCGCTGATGAACCTGTCGAATCCTTATCGGCACATAGAATTCAGCCATCTCACCGTGATGTAGTGGTACCTATATCGCGTGACGCGGGTCCCTCAGCCGACGTTATCGACGCAGCGCAAATCCAGTATCTTCGTTCCATTGGCGATCAAGCATTTGTAAATACAATGATCGACGGTTTTCTTGAAGATATCGGGCAGACGCTTGAACCTCTTCGATGCGCAGTCAAAAGCGGTGACGTAGCAGAATTCCGCTTTTGTGCCCACGCGTTCAAAAGCTCAGGCAACAACATGGGCGCGCGTTCCCTGTCACGCCTATGCGGTCCGCTTGAGAAAATAAGTGAGGCTGACCTGGCACAAAACGGCCAAGAATATCTGACGCAAATTGAAGAAGAAGTCACGCGAGCCGTAGCTGCGCTTAAGACCGATTTTTACACTGGCGAGGTCCCGGCAATTGCAAAGGCGGGCTGA
Organism: Sphingomonadaceae bacterium; assembly: GCA_031426075.1. Taxonomy (GTDB): domain Bacteria; phylum Pseudomonadota; class Alphaproteobacteria; order Sphingomonadales; family Sphingomonadaceae; genus Sphingorhabdus_B. The sequence goes on along the minus strand of JANPKN010000179.1, from coordinate 5,664 downwards.
ACGAACCGAGACTTCGGGTCATTACTACGACCGCTAACCTGCACCGCCTTAGTTAGTCTGCAAGATGTAAACCAGCGGCGTTAGCAGTGCCGGAGCAACCTGCAGTGCGTCCTTGAACAGTCTGCGCGCCTGTGAATCGCCAACTACAACTACATCATTCGCGAACACCTCAGGGTCGTTATAAATGCCGCGGCGGATTGATTTGAGGTTATAAAGCGCTGCCATTTTCTGACCATTGACTGTACGGAATATGACAACATCATCAAGCTTTGCAAATTCAGCGGTACCTTTTGCTACTGCCACTGCACGCATGAGCGTCATTTTGCCAATGACCGGATATAATCCAGGCTCACGCACCTGGCCGTCGATGGTAATCACCTGGCTCACGGTTTCTTTCAGGTTCACCGTAACCTGAGGGTCACGGACATATTGACCGCGCAGACGTCCCTCGATTTCCTCTTCCAACTCACCAGGCGTCTTACCGGCAGCCTCAATAATACCGGCCAATGGGAACGATATGCGTCCTCCTGCATCGGTTTGGACTTCCTGCTTGCTCAACTCTTCGATGCCAAAGACGTCAATGGTCAGTTTATCGAAAGGACCAATCAAATAAGGCCGGTTCTGTTCAAACAGATCAAGCCGGGTCGGCTCTGGCAATACCTCGCTGTCAACAATCTTGACATCCGAAAGACTGCCCGCACCACCAAGCTGTGAACTTCCACAGGCAGAAAGCGCAGTCGACATCGCGAGAAGTATGACCAGTTTACGCATAAATGATTCCCAAAAACTATTTCACGTCGCTGCTAGCGAGTGGTGAATTGTAATGCCACCTCTTTTGCGTTGGGATGAACGGCATTGGCACGAGGCGTCACTGGAAATCGCAACGCAAATTCGGTTTGCTAGATCTACAGGGAGCGGGCCGGCAAGCCGCATGTATCCGAGATACGGAGTTTCAACCAAGCTTGGTTCGGCTCAACTCTGGCAGCAAGATAGCTTGCTTGGCATGCCTAAACCCTTTTGCCATAATCGCTTTTGGCTCCGGGATCCGCTGTCAACGATGACCCCGTACAAAGCTCCACAACATGCTGGTGATTTTTGTTCACACAGTAAGATGGCTTATGAAAACAACGGGGCCAGCGTGTGGTTCTCCCGCCCTTTGCCATAGGAAAGAGCGGGACAACATCAATTAACGCAACAATAGTTAGTGTGCGGAAGAACTGAGTAAATCCACCAGACGCGGGTTCGCGGTCCAACTATGCGCCCAGCTCTGCTTTAATTGCTTGCCATTCCCTAAATCGCCAGCTGAACAATTCAGCATTTTATCGATGCAATTCTTTTCCCACATATCATGGACGACAGGATCCCACGCCATGAAGAAATCCGCGTGAAAGGTATCGCCGCGCTTATGGCCGGGCGATGTATCCATTGCGTCTGAGACTAAGGAATATATCTCACCAGCCCCTTGGGTGAACCAAGCTGCCATTGTAAACGCCGGGATTACAAAGGGGTGGGTAACAGGGCATTTATAATACCCCCAATCGCCATAAGAGGCATAGGCAACATGGCTACGGTGGTCAGGACTGTCGAGGTTTTTGCCGTCCCAGCAATCAGGCGCGCTTATCCGTGCGCCAATGCGATTGCCAACCGGACAACCCGCTTGGGCTTCTTCCAGATTTTTCCAACTCATGCCGGAAGGTGCGGTCGGTCCGTCACAGGCAAATGAGATTGCGCCGGTTCTCGGCGCGGATAAATCAAGCATATCGCGACCAAAAATGAATCGAAGCCCATTGGGGAGTTTCGTTCCCTTGCCCTGATATTGCGGATGCGAAGGGTCGGAAATGATGGGATCGGATATTGGGCGACGCTTATAGTAAATCGTTACATAATCAGGGCGGACCACCTGCCCCTTCCCATTCAACATGGCTGGCATCCAATATGCCGAGCGGTTCAAGGGCGACATACAGCTTGAGTTACCAGCCGCGCGCAAGGATGCGTAAGTCGAATTTGCATCGGCCGTGTCATTACCAAAAAACTGGTGCAAATGGCTTTTTCCGGGTTGGCCGGGATATACGATAGGATCGTCAGATTTCAGCTGCCCCGGCATACAGACGAACCGAAAGGCGCCCACAACGTCCGGTGCTGCAGACGGAGGTAATGATGTCGCCACTAGTTCGTTGGCTGGGTCGAAGTTGCTCGCGATTGCAGTGGCACCTTCTAGCGATACTGCTTTGGCGTCCGAAGCTGGCACAGCAGCGGGCGGTGGTGGGGTCGGTGCAGCAGCAGGTGATGATGTTGCGGCCGCAGGTGATGCCACTTGAACGATAGCAGTTACTGGGCTTTCTGCCGCGCCCGTCCCACCACGACAGGCGGCAACTGCAAACGCTAAGGCAACGATAGAACACATACGCCGCGTGGAACCTTTCTGGCGACTAACACGTTCCTTGATATAACCAACTTCAACAAATTTGTTGAAATGGTTTTTGAATACGCGACTTTGCGCACGCAGACCCGCAGGCTGCGCCCTCGACAAAAATAGCATTTCCATTACTCACCCTTTGCGAGATGTAAATTCGTTAGGCCCCCGCTGGGTAATGGGATATAAGGCCCAATATCTAGTTAATCTCGCGATATCGTGCGCCATTGAGTGGAGCAGTGTCCTCGTTCGGACGAACAGAAAAAGCGACGGTTTTGGCGGGTTTCGTCGCATACAGACCGTCGTTGGTCCCGGTTTTGGTGATCACGCTCAGGGCGTTGACTGACGGGAACAGGCGCTAAAAGCAGAACGTCGGGTATTTGAAGCCCCAACCGGCCATTGCTACGCCTGAAAAGGCAGAGATCGACGAATCAACAGCACAAAATTAACTGGCAGGAATATTGGCATTAGGACCACTGTAGTCTTTTCCAGAGCCCTTCGAGCCGAGAGACTTGCAGACTAAATAAATTTTCCGGGATGACAGCCTTCATAATCAAATTGGGCGGGTTAACAAGCCTCCGTATGGATTATTGCTGCAACGATAAAACCGTTTAAACGCACTGTTCGTGCCGGCAACATTAGGACTCCGCGTTTCTGCTTTAGCGGTCAATATTTCTATTTTCGCCTAAACAGGCAGTCAAACTCCACTGCTGACGCCCGATCATTTGGCATAGTATTGACACTGCGAAACTGCGCTGGTGCAAAACCGAGTGTGTCCAAATAAGTAATAGCCTCGGCAAATGTCCAGCCTCCCTTATATAGATGACCAATAGGCAACTCGAGACAGATGGCGTGAACGCGATCAAGAATGCCTGCCGCACCCTCGAGGACTTGCTTTTCGAAACCTTGAACATCGGCTTCTAATAGGATCCGTCTTGCTCCATCATCGCTTAGAACTTCATCCAAGCGCTTAACTTGAACAGTTTCGGTTATCAAACCGCCAACGGAGTAATACGATGCCATTAGTTCAGATGGCTTGAGAAAAGATCTGAGGCTGTGATTTGATGATACGTTTATTACAAGTGTATCGTTTGTCTTGCCTAAGGTAAACTGAGTAACTTACCAATTGGAAGAATTCCGCGAAGCCAACTTCAATTCAGAAAAAACTAGGTCACATGTTCAAATAACGAAACACGACCTCGATAGCCTTTCTCTTGAACAAGCTGCGCGAATTGTACAAGGTTTGCACCCGCATCTACGACAAGATCAATTGGGTGTAAGCTTAGGAAACGTCGAAGGGTCGTCGATCTATTGGTTTCAATCCCAAAACGATCCATTAATTGACGCACGAATTGCTTCATATTTTGTTAGCCTCCGTCTGTCCAACTAGCCGACATTCAAGCCACATAACAAGGCAAATCAATAAACTAAGCCGTGAGAATTATTAATCCAAAAATTATTTTAAATAACGGTCATTGGCAGTGGCCTCTAGCTTTTACGGTAATACCACACGTGACCATAGCGCATGAGAAAAAAGACAGAAACGCAAAATTAATGGTGTTGCGCACTTCGGGATGAAGATAAATTCAAACGAAATAGTTATTCAGAAATCATTTTTGCAACATGCTTATAGCATTTGATATATTGCAAACCTAACAATGAAATGGCGGAGAGATAGGGATTCGAACCCTAGGTACCGTCACCGGCACGCCGCATTTCGAGTGCGGTGCTTTCGACCACTCAGCCATCTCTCCGCAATTCAAAGGGGCTGGTCATCGCCGAAAAAACCGGCGCGCCCCGATGACAGAGCGGGGCCATTAACTGAAGATTTTCGCTTTGCCAAGTCTCAAGGTTGATTTGAGGGTGAGAAGTGATGATATTGCAGAAATGAACGACGAGATACTCCCCCCAGATATAGCTGAAGCTGCGTTTTCCATCGGCGACGTGGTGCGCCACCGGATATTCGATTTTCGCGGTGTGGTGTTCGACATTGACCCTGTTTTTGCCAATAGCGATGAATGGTATCAGTCGATCCCTGAGCCAGTGCGTCCTGCAAAAAATCAGCCATTTTATCATTTGTTCGCCGAAAATGCCGAAAACAGCTACATCGCTTATGTAAGCCAACAAAATTTACTGCCCGACCATGAGCAGGGACCGATCGACCATCCAGGCATCGATTCCGTGTTTGAAGGGTGGAATGGTGACCAATACCAGTTAAAGCGTTTGATGCGTCAGTGAGTGTTGGATGGCATTGCGGCAATCCATGCGCGCAGGAGATTGACGCCTTCTGTGTGTACTGTTGATCGGCCTAGCTCGGGCATGGCGACACCAGGATCCGTGCTTTCCATGCGCGTGATCAGGATGGATTGATCCGGTCGGCCCGGAGCAATGATGAAATCCAGATCGCCGCTCGCCCGTCCTGCGGCGACGGGGCGTTTGCCAATTCCCAATGAAGCAGAATCCTGCGCGGAGCCGTCAAGAAACAGTCCGCTGTTGCTGGCTGAACCCTTTGGCGCGTGACAATGGCCGCAATTGATCTTGAGATATTGCATGGCCCTGTCATTTAACTCTGTATCCTCCCCTCCATCCCAGCGCGCAAAGGGCTTAAGCGGCTTCAATTTCGGCACCATCTTGGAAATACGCTGCAGATCACCCTTTCGGGGAAATTCCATGTTTTGCCACACCGGGCCGATGGGCGTAATTTCGCCAGCGTCCGAATGACATTGCTTGCATTGGTTCTTGTTTGGCACACTGTAGTTGATGGATGCTGTGGTGCCAGAATGTTCGAATGTAATGGGCACCCGTGTTCCACCCAACCTCAAATCGGCGTCGGTTCCATCGGTGCGCCAGACATAAGGTAAAGCTACCCATCCCGAAGCTTTGTGCAGTAACAAACGGGTTTCTATGACATCAAGGCTACCGGAGGCGCCCGGGTAGCCGAAGCTTTTGATCAAAGCCGTGCCGACGGGGAAAACAAGCTGTCCGTCGACCCCTGCAGTAATGCTTGTCCCTTTAGGCAAGTATATAAATCGCTGTTTAGTGGCATAATCGCTGAACAACGGCGTACGTAGTTCATTAGGAATTAGCCTCTCCGAAGGATTGCCCGCGTCTCCGTTGAAGAAACCAAAGTCCGACAATTTCGACGGATGAGTTGATGCCGTGATCGCATCTTCGGAAATCGTATCTGAAGCAGCGGATGTCGCAACCGCCACGGCAAAACATGCCAGAAACGGCAGGATCAATCGCATTAG
>JANPKN010000178.1:0-7900 GCA_031426075.1 Sphingomonadaceae bacterium | reverse complement strand
CATGCCAGTGTTTGCGGCAATGTCGGCTATTTCGGCGCGGATGCGCTCAACGCTCTCTCCTTCATTTGTCGCGAACGCAGTCCACTTTTTGTCGATGTTTGAAACATCGGTCAGCCAGTTTTCGTCCAACTCATGACCCATGTAGCTGTCGAGGAATGCCTTGCGCGGTACCTTGTGCCGTTCGGCCAAGCGTAGCATCTGGCCCCCAAGGGCAGTCAAACGACGGTTGAACGAATAAAGCTGGTCGACAAGATACTCGATCTTGTTTGCATGGAATTGAACGCTTTCGACTTCCGCCGTCAATTCTTCACGTAATTTGTGATACTTGTTTTCCGAAGCTGTGGAAAAATCTTCGCCTGCGTTCAATGCGCGCATGCGCTCAAGCTGAACGTTAGAGAATTTTTTGAACAGCGATGTAATCTTGGCAAAACGCTCAAGCGCAGCAGGCTTCAACGCTTCTTCCATTTGGGCAAGGCTGAGGGTGTTGTCTTCTTCTTCCTCCTCAACAGGACGCGAGCGCCGCTCGGTCATATCGTCATCGTCGTCGCTTGCCGCTTCCGGCTCGTCTTCGACTTCTTCTTCCTCTTTGTAGGAAGGCCCAGCAGTCTTCTCGCTGATTTCCCCGTCGCCTTCTTCTTCGCCATCTTCGGTCAACGATTCAGGCGCAGGCTCCTTGGACAACATGGCGTCGAGGTCTAGGATTTCGCGCAACTGCATTTCGCCGTCGTTAAGCGCGTTCGACCAGTCAATGATGGCGTGGAAAGTGATAGGGCTCTCGCACAAGCCAAGAATCATCGTGTCACGACCAGATTCGATACGCTTCGCAATTGCGATTTCGCCTTCACGCGACAGCAGCTCAACCGCGCCCATTTCGCGCAAATACATACGCACGGGGTCGTCTGTGCGTTCGCCAGTGCCAGTCTTCTTGATCGTGTTCGTCAGCGAGCGGGGATCATTTTCGGAAATATTGTCGATGGTTTCGACTTCTTCCTCTTGCTCCTCTTCGCCATCTTCGCCCGCTTCATCATTCTCGACAATCTGAACGCCCATGTCGTTGATCGCTGACATTACGTCTTCAATCTGTTCCGAAGACATCTGATCCTGCGGCAATGCTGCATTCAGTTCGTCATATGTCAGGAAACCTCGGCGCTTCGCCTTCGCGAGCAGCTTTTTTACGGTCGCATCATTCAGGTCAATCAGCGGTGCATCACCGTTTTCGCCGATATCTTCTTCGTTTTCATTTGCGCGACTTGCCAAAATAATTCCCCGATACTCTTATAAACCGTCCGCATCACGCCGAAAAAATTCGATGATACGGTCGTCAAATGCCTTTTTCTCGTGTCGTAACCTTTGCTGTTCGGCAAAAGTTTCTTCGGTCATTTCCAAACTCGCCAACCGCGTAGCACGTTCCAACGCTTCTTCCAGCGCGGGACGCTGCTTCATCAGCCTAATTGCTTCGCCCAGATCCTTTGAAGCGCTGGATAATCCGTCGCTTCCTGTACCGAACTCTCCGCGGTTAAAAGCAAAAACTTTGCCGTTGCTGTGGAGGAGTGCCGATGCGACATTATACAACTTCTCGCCCAATATGGTAATTAACCCGTCCGTATCAAGCGATTCTTTGGCAAAAGATTCGTTGAGCATCACGTTAAGCAACGCGGCGTGATTCGGGTCGGACGGAACAAAGTCGCTCAATGCCTCATGATGTTGCCTTATCAACGCAGGATGGCGCAATAACGCAGCCAATACGCCTTGAACAAGAAAGTCCGAACCTTTGGCGTTGAAGCTTTTGGTTTCCGCGCCGGGCGGTAATATCTGCGGCTTGCGCCAATCGCGCTTTTGTCCACCCACAAATGGCGCTGATGGTGTGAAAGGCGTGCGTCGGCGCTGCGCGAACAAATTGTCAAACCGCTCACGAAAGGCATCGGCATAATGACGACGGATTTCGGCATCTGCGATGTTCCCCATATGCACCCCAAGGCGCTGTTTAAGGCCTGCACGATCCTCTGGCGTATCCAGCGGCCCCGCAGTTACCTCGGCCCTCCATAACCTCTCTACGAGCGGCTGAGAGGCATCCAGCAGGTCTTGAAGTGCCTTTGATCCTGATGCTTTGACCAGATCGTCGGGATCTTGTCCCTCAGGCAAAGTCACAAACTGCAAGCTGTGCCCCGGTTTCAAGAGTGGCAGTGCGCGCAAAGCGGCGCGCATGGCGGCTTTCTGGCCAGCGGGATCGCCGTCAAAGCACAATAGTGGCTTTTCGGTCATCCGCCACAGCATTTGAATTTGCTGCTCCGTAAGCGCAGTCCCAAGCGGCGCGACCGCGTCTGCAAAGCCCGCCTGCGCAATGGCGATGACGTCCATATAGCCTTCAACCACAATTACGCGGCCAGTTTGGCGCGACGCCGGCGAACATTTGTCCAGATTGTAAAGCGTGCGGCCCTTGTCGAACAAAGGCGTATCGGGCGAGTTCAGATATTTCGGTTCGCCTTCACCCAATATCCGGCCACCAAAGGCAATCACACGGCCGCGTGGGTCGCGGATGGGGATCATTAGCCGTCCGCGGAAGCGATCATACGGCGCCTTGCCGTCAACCGAGATCAGCAGGCCTGCCTCGATTAACATCGGGTCGCCAAATTGCTTGAGTGCGGTTTTCAAGCCCGTGCGGTTGTCGGGCGCCAAGCCAAAGCCGAAGTCCTTGATCGTCTGTTCAGTGAACCCACGCTGCTTAAGGTAACCGCGGGCGGCCGCACCTTCAACGCCCAGCAATTGCGTCACAAACCATTCCTGCGAAGCCGTCATGACGTCATATAGGCTGTTAGCCTTTTCGGCCCTTTGCGCAGCTTGTGGGTCAGGGGCAGGAACCTCCATGCCCGCCTCTGCCGCAAGTTCCTTGATGGCGTCCATGAAAGACAGGCCGCGCTGGTCGGTCATCCAGCGAATGGCGTCTCCATGCGCAGAACAGCCGAAGCAGTGGTAGAATCCCTTCTCATCGTTGATCGTAAAGCTGGGCGATTTTTCGTTGTGGAAAGGGCAACACGCCTTAAATTCACGGCCGGCCTTGGTCACCTTGACGGTACGGCCGATCAACGCGGACAGCGTCGTCCGCGCGCGCAGTTCATCAAGCCATTGCGGGGTGAGCGTCACCTATGGCCGTCCTCCAATGTCGGCACGGCAAATCAACCCAAGGCTGCCTTGACCAAAGCACTGGCCTTGCTCATGTCCAGCTGCGGACCATGGCGTTCCTTGAGCGTCGCCATGACGCGACCCATATCTTTCAAGCTCTCGGCACCTAGTTCAACCTTGATACCCTCAATCGCCGCGCTGGTTTCCGCGTCGCTTAACTGCGCGGGGAGGAATTCTTCGATGATCGTGAGTTCGGCGGCCTCAACAGCAGCAAGCTCGGCGCGGCCACCTTGTTCATACAGCGCAATCGATTCGCGGCGTTGCTTGATCATCTTCTGCATGACCTCAACAACCATCGCGTCGTCGTCGGGCTGTTGCGACGCAGTACGCAGTTCGATGTCGCGGTCCTTGATCTTGGCGAGGATCAGGCGGACAGCGGCCAGACGGTCTTTCTCGCCCGCTTTCATGGCGGTGATCTGGGCGGCTTTTATGGTGTCACGAATCATGTTTGTTTCCGGATTTTTAATGAAGCCTGCCGTTAGCCCAAGTCGCTTCCATCGTCATCCTGAACTTGTTTCAGGATAAAGAGCGGCGCTGCGTTATCCTGAAACAAATTCAGGATAACCGTTTATGGTCGGCCTGGTAGTCGCATTCGGAAAGATATCGCGTAAACATTCCACAGCTTTCTCGATTTCTGCGTTGACGCTTGTGCCTGCAATCTCTAGGCGCGATGCCTTAGCGACATTGCTGTAAACTGCTTAACAGGAGCGACCCCATCATGGCCGACCCCAAATCTTCGCGCGCGCCTTCTGGAGCGACGGGGGTATTGGTTCTGGCGTCCGGGGAAGTCATTTGGGGCAGGGGCTTTGGCGCAGAAGGCCAGGCCGTTGGCGAAGTGTGCTTCAACACTGCGATGACTGGCTATCAAGAGGTTATGACCGACCCTTCCTACGCTGGACAGATCATCAACTTCACCTTTCCACATATCGGTAATGTCGGGACCAACCCTGAAGATGTGGAGGCGCTGAACCCCCACGCGCTGGGGGCGATCGTGCGTCAGGATGTGACCGATCCGTCCAACTTCCGGAGCACCCAGCATTTTGATGCATGGATGAAGTCCAGTGGCCGGATTGGCATTTCCGGTATCGATACCCGCGCGCTGACTCGGCTGATCCGTGTGGCGGGCGCACCCAATGCGGTGATTGCACACGCGGCCAGCGGAGATTTCGATGTGCCGGCGATGCTTGCCCGGGCGAAGGCTTGGGCAGGATTGGAGGGCATGGATCTCGCTAAGGACGTGACCACGTTGCAGACCTATGGCTGGGACCAAGGTCTTTGGAAACTTGGCGAAGGCTATAGCAAGCCAGCCAAGGGCAGCAAAAAGGTTGTCGCCATCGATTATGGCATCAAGCACAATATCCTGCGCAATCTGGTCGATGTCGGTTGTGACGTCACGATTGTCAGCGCGACTGCAACATTCGAAGAAATCATGGCGCATGCGCCAGATGGCCTGTTCCTGTCAAACGGCCCAGGCGACCCCGCTGCAACCGGGGCTTATGCGGTGCCGGTTATTCAACAATGGCTTGAAACAAGGAAGCCGTTGTTCGGCATTTGCCTCGGCCACCAGATGCTTGGCCTTGCGGTTGGCGCGAAGACCGAGAAGATGCATCAGGGCCATCGCGGCGCAAACCATCCGGTCAAGCGCCTTAGCGACGGGTCGGTTGAGATCACCAGCATGAACCACGGTTTTGCGGTCGACGCAGCGACTTTGCCTGCCAACGCCAAGGCAACGCACACGAGCCTGTTCGACGGCAGCAATTGCGGCTTCGAACTCGCGGATCAGCCAGCGTTTTCCGTGCAATACCACCCCGAAGCCTCTCCCGGGCCGCAGGACAGCCATTATCTGTTCGAAAAATTCGCGGGGATGATGGGATGACCACTCCATATGTCCCGATAAAATGGGAATATATCGTTGTGAAATATGTAGGCAGCATTTGGAGCAGCACTGGTGAATGGGATCGCCCCGAGCTGGAGAATATGTCCACAGAACAAATGCTAAATCATTATGGCGCGTTGGGTTGGGAATTAATCAAAATTGGTCCCGTACATGAAACGAGCAGCGCGCCCTCTGCGGCCTATATTCTCAAGCGACAGGTAGCATAATGCCCAAACGCACTGACATAAAATCCATCCTTATCATCGGCGCTGGCCCAATCATCATTGGGCAGGCGTGCGAGTTTGACTATTCGGGGACTCAGGCGTGCAAGGCGTTGCGCGAAGAAGGTTATCGCATCATCCTCGTCAATTCCAATCCGGCGACCATCATGACTGATCCGGATATGGCCGACGCGACTTATGTCGAGCCGATCACGCCCGAAATCGTTGCCAAGATCATCGAGAAAGAGCGCCCCGACGCGGTTTTGCCTACGATGGGTGGGCAAACTGCGCTGAACGTTGCCTTGGCGTTGTTCAACGACGGCACGCTGGCGAAATATGGGGTCGAAATGATCGGCGCCGATGCCGAAGCGATCGACAAGGCAGAGGACCGGATCAAGTTTCGCGACGCCATGACCAAGATTGGTCTGGAGTCGGCGCGTTCAGGCATTGCGCATTCGATGGACGAGGCGCTTGAAGTGCTCGAGCGCACTGGCCTGCCTTCCATTATCCGCCCCAGCTTCACAATGGGCGGCACGGGCGGCGGGATTGCCTATAACCGCGATGAATTCATCAAGATCGTCACTGGCGGACTTGATGCATCGCCGACGACTGAAGTGCTGATCGAAGAATCGCTGCTCGGTTGGAAAGAATATGAGATGGAGGTTGTCCGTGACAAGGCCGACAATTGTATCATCATCTGCTCCATCGAAAATGTCGACCCGATGGGCGTGCATACGGGCGATTCTATCACCGTGGCCCCAGCGCTCACGCTGACCGACAAAGAATATCAGATCATGCGCAATGCGAGCATCGCTTGCCTGCGTGAAATCGGTGTCGAAACAGGTGGTTCCAACGTACAGTTCGCAGTTAATCCACAGGATGGACGACTGATCGTTATCGAGATGAATCCGCGCGTATCGCGTTCATCGGCGTTGGCGTCGAAAGCAACAGGCTTCCCGATTGCCAAAGTCGCGGCGAAGCTGGCGGTAGGGTATACGCTCGACGAGATCACCAACGACATCACTGGCGCAACGCCAGCTTCGTTCGAACCGACGATTGACTATGTCGTCACCAAAATCCCGCGCTTTGCCTTTGAAAAGTTCAAGGGTGCCGAACCGCTGCTGTCCACGGCGATGAAGTCAGTGGGCGAAGTGATGGCGATTGGCCGCAACATCCATGAGAGTATGCAAAAGGCGCTCCGTGGTCTTGAGACGGGGCTGTCGGGTTTCAACTATGTTGATGCTCTTAAGGGGGCTTCCAAGGATGAGTTGTCCGCGGAGCTAAGCCGTGCAACGCCTGACCGGTTGTTGGTCGCGGCGCAGGCGCTGCGGGAAGGCATGAGCGTTGCCGAAATTCACGCAATTGCCAAATTTGACCCATGGTTCCTCGAGCGGCTTGAGGAAATCATCGCGGCTGAGAATGGCGTGAAGACAAACGGTCTGCCCAACGAGGCTGAGGCGCTACGTCGGTTGAAGGCCATGGGCTTTTCCGACAAGCGGCTTGCCTATTTGGCGCTGGAGTCGATCAACGTGCGTCCGGGAATGGAAACGGCTGTGCGCCGTGGTTCCGGCATTGCGATGCAGGCCGCGCGTGCAATGGCTGGCGCTGTCACTGAAGACGAAGTGCGCGCGCTGCGCCATAAACTAGGCGTACGGCCGGTCTTCAAGCGGATTGACACTTGCGCTGCGGAGTTTGAGGCGAAAACACCTTATATGTATTCGACCTATGAGGCGCCAAGCTTTGGGACGCCCGAATGCGAGAGCCAGCCAACGGATCGCGAGAAGATCGTCATCCTGGGCGGCGGTCCAAACCGCATCGGGCAGGGGATCGAGTTTGATTATTGCTGCGTTCACGCTTGTTTCGCGCTTGCCGACGCAGGTTATGAGACGATCATGGTCAACTGTAACCCGGAAACGGTGTCGACCGATTATGATACGTCCGACCGTCTGTATTTTGAACCGCTGACTGCTGAAGATGTGCTCGAGATCCTGCACGTGGAACAGCAGAACGGGACGCTGAAGGGTGTGATCGTCCAGTTCGGTGGTCAAACACCGCTGAACCTTGCCAAGGCGCTGGAAGCGGCTGGAATCCCGATACTCGGAACGTCGCCCGACGCAATTGATCTGGCCGAAGACCGCGAACGCTTTGCCGCGCTCATCAACAAGCTGAAGCTCAAGCAGCCCGAAAACGGCATTGCGCGCAGCCGTGAAGAAGCCATCAAGGTTGCCGATACCATTGGCTACCCTGTGCTTATGCGTCCTTCCTACGTGCTTGGAGGCCGTGCGATGGAGATTGTCGACACGCAGGCGCAGCTGGAAAATTACATCCAGACGGCGGTGATCGTCTCCGGCGATTCGCCCGTGCTAATCGACAGCTATCTGCGCGACGCGATTGAAGTCGATGTCGATGCTTTGTGCGATGGCGATGAAGTTGTTGTCGCTGGTATCCTGCAACATATCGAAGAGGCGGGCGTGCATAGCGGCGACTCTGCGTGCACCATCCCGCCTTATAGCTTGCCAGCCGACATCATTGCGGAAATCCGTCGCCAGACGGAATTGCTCGCGGTGAACCTGCATGTTCTTGGCCTTATGAACATCCAGTTCGCGGTGAAAGACGGCGAGGT
>JANPKN010000177.1:0-10723 GCA_031426075.1 Sphingomonadaceae bacterium | reverse complement strand
GTCGCGCGTATGATCACGCCAATGATCGCAGCCTATTTCCTTAAGTCCAGCGGCATGGCCGAACATGGTGAGGCTGGCTGGATCGACAGATATATGAAAATCCTGCGCTGGTCGCTTGGCCATCGCCGTTGGATGATGGGCATTGGCGCGCTGGCGCTGGCGCTCACGGTCGCTTTGTTCATCATCCTGCCAAAGCAGTTCTTCCCCGATGGAGATACCGATTTCAGTCGCGTTCGCATCGAAATGGTTCCCGGAACCACGTTGGAACGGACACGCGAAATCAGCAGCGAAGCCGCTGCCATTATCGAAAAGCAGCCTGAGGTCGAAACCGCCCTGCAGAGCGTACGTGAGGGCAGCGCCAGTATTTTCATCACCTTGGACAAAGAGCGCGCACGCACGAGCCAAAAGTTTGAAGAAGACCTGACGCCTGCGCTGACGCAGATCGCTGATGCGCGTGTTACCTTCCAGGCGAATGGCCCCGGTGGCGGCGGCTCCGGCCGCGATGTTTCAGTCATGCTGTCGGGATCAGACCCCAAGATGCTTGACCAGACTGCTGCAACGCTCGTCGAGCAAATGAAGACGCTGCCTCAATTGCGCGCACCGCGTATCTCGGCCGATTTGCAGCGTCCTGAGCTTATCATCACCCCGCGCACTGACCTTGCGTCACAGCTTGGCGTGTCAACCGTGGCACTCAGCCAGACCCTCCGTATCGCAACGCTTGGCGATATTGACCAGAACAGCGCAAAATTCTCGCTGTCTGATCGTCAGATCCCGATCCGCGTGATGCTAGCGAAAGAATCGCGTCAGGACCTTGATGTCATCCGCAATTTGCCAGTGCCGTTGGCCAGCGGCGGTTCGGTGCCACTGTCTCGCGTGGCGGACATCAGCTTCGGTGCTGGTCCAACCTCGGTTCAGCGCCGAAACCAAAATTTCCGGATCTTCATTGGCGCCGACTTTGCCCCGGGCATTGTGTCGTCCGATGCAGATAAGAAAATCAACGAACTTCCCATCATGAAAAACCTGCCAACGGGCGTGTCACGCGCGCCCTTTGGTAGCCAAGAATGGGAAGCCGAAATGCAAAACGACTTCTTGGTCGCCTTGATTTCCGGAACCTTGCTCGTGTTTGCAGTGCTGGTGCTTTTGTACCACCGCTTCATGTCGCCTTTAGTGAACATGGGATCGTTGCTGCTTGCCCCCTTAGGCGGCTTGCTCGCGCTTGGTCTTGTTGGACAGCCGATCTCAATGCCGGTCTTCATTGGCGTATTGATGCTCTTTGGCATCGTGGCCAAGAACTCCATCCTTCTGATCGACTTCGCGATTGAGGAAATGGCGCGCGGCGTGCCAAAGTTCCAAGCGATCATGGAGGCTGGGCACAAGCGCGCACAGCCAATCGTCATGACCACCGTTGCGATGACCGCCGGCATGGTCCCCACCGCGCTTTCCTTAGGCGGTGACGGCCAATGGCGCTCGCCAATGGGTACGGTCGTGATCGGCGGCCTCATCGTGTCGACCTTGCTCACATTGCTCATCGTACCTGCTGGTTTCAGTCTGGCCGATGGATTTGAAAAGCGGGTTGGACCATGGCTGCGGACTCGCCTGCTGACATATGATCCTGCCAAGCATGGTGAAAACATACCGCAACCCGCCAAGCCTTCTGGTAAAGCGCCAGGCAAGCCATCGGGCAAGGACGATCTAGGCGAACTTCACCCTGCAGAGTGAGGCAAGGCTTGGCAGCTTGGCCCGTCTTAGCTAAGGCAATGATGTGAAAGCTGCCAATCAACTAGGCCTATCGGAAAAAAACCGTTACGCCGAGCGCGATGCCGAATTGCGGCAAATGCGGATCATCGCAACAGCATTGCTGCTGTGCATGGCGGCGTTATTCGTCTTCGGCAAATATATGGAAACCCGCTACGACGGGCATTGGGGCTTCCTCAGGGCCTTTGCCGAAGCCGGGATGATTGGCGGTCTGGCCGACTGGTTTGCCGTCACAGCTTTGTTCCGGCACCCTTTGGGCATCCCTATCCCGCACACTGCGATTATCCCGAACAACAAGGAACGGCTTGGCCGCACGCTTGCCAGCTTTCTGCGCACAAATTTCCTAACGACGAAGGTCGTTGCTCGCCGCGTACAACGCATGGATGTCGCAGGCGCTATGGGCAAGTTTCTGAGCGCGCCCTCAGGCGGCGAAGGCCGTATGCGGATGGGGGCTTCACGCCTGATGGGGGATATCATCGCCGCGCTCGATGACGAACGGCTTGGCGGCGTTGCAAAAGGCGCGATCCGCCAGCAACTCGACAAACTCGATATTGCCCCGTTGCTTGGTCAATTGCTAACCGCCATGATCCGCGAACGGCGGCATATCCCTGTGCTCGACAGCATCATCAAATGGGCGTCGGCAACGCTTGAGGCCAATGAACATCTCATCCGCGAAATGGTCGAGGAACGCGCCAACACCATCATGCGCTGGACTGGTCTGGATGACAAATTGGCGAACGCCATCGTCAATGGCCTGAACAAATTGCTGCATGAAATGGCCGAAGATCCCGACCATCCCTTGCGCGAAAAGGGCGAGGAAGGGCTTGCCAAGCTTGCCCATGACTTGCGCCATGACAAGGAATTGCAAGCCAAGGTCGCGCATTGGAAGGGGCAGCTGCTGGAAAATCCAGCGATGAACAAATGGATAAATAGCCTGTGGGATCAGGGTCGCGACGGCCTGTTAAAGGCTGCGCGCAACCCCGATGCGGCGCTGGCGGGTAGCTTTGGCGATGCACTGATAAAGCTTGGCGGGACCTTGCAAGATGACGCGCGGCTGAAGCACCAAATCAACCGCTTTGCACGCCGCGCCATTGTCGGCACAACGGAGAACTACGGTGATAACATCGTCAGGCTGGTGTCCGACACCGTTGCCCGCTGGGACGCATCGACCATAACGGACCGGGTGGAAAATGCAGTAGGCAGCGACCTTCAGTTCATCCGCATCAACGGCACATTGGTGGGCGGTATGGCGGGCGTTATTATCCACGCCGTGGGTCTTTTGATTTAGTTTTCAGGCAGGGGTAAATTGATGCGGTTAAGAGGTTTAGTTCAGCAGTTAGCGGGCGTCACACTCCTGGCAGCAATCACGATCCCCTTGAATGCCAAAGATACCTCCGATTACGGCAAGCTATCGGACGATAGGCTCTTGGAGCGTTACATAAAAGCTTCGGAAGCCGAAAATCCCGACTACTGCAAAACAGTGCTTCCATTACTCGACGAAATGGCCAAACGGTCGACCTTCGAACAGACTGTCATTAGACCAAAATATTTGAATCAGTTCCAATGCGCGATCAGCGAGGCCCGGTACAAGGATGCATTTGCCCTTTCGTTAAAGCTTGAAGACATGACCGGCGTGGCGCAACCTGACGAAAACGCATTCGTTCTGGCTGTGATTGCTGAGGAATATCCAGTCGCTGCCGCGCGCCTGATCAAGATGGCGGGCTCGACCGATGGCCGCGCCTTCGCGACTCTGGACCCGCAACTATTCTGGCAATTATCCCGTGAACTGGTGCGAAACCAGCATACGGAAATTCGTTTACGGATGTTTCGTGCATTGGCGGACTCACCACACTTGGACCGCTTGGATCCGTCGGTAGGCTCAGGGATTGCCCGGGTCGCATTAACGTTAGATGCCGAGAAAGGTGTGTTCGGGCGCGCAACGACGCTGAGCAGGAGGCTGCAGGGGCCATATCCGTTTATCGAATTGCTGGCCAACCGTAAGCTGGAAACCATGTGGCCCGCGCTT
This sequence comes from Sphingomonadaceae bacterium, assembly GCA_031426075.1. GTDB lineage: Bacteria > Pseudomonadota > Alphaproteobacteria > Sphingomonadales > Sphingomonadaceae > Sphingorhabdus_B. Next base: position 6,942 of record JANPKN010000177.1, on the reverse strand, counting down.
GAGGAAATGGCTGGGCCGAACCTTCAGAAAGTTGCCGAGGCGGATGTAGCCGTCAAAGCAGCAGCTTATAATAAAAATCCGAAGGATCGTGAGGCATTTCAATATTATGCGCATGCGCTGCACTTCGCGGGACGATTCGAAGAGGCTATCGCGCTGGTCCGCACCTTTGACCATAGCCCCAGATCGATGTTGAAGGCCACAGAAGACGACTTGTGGGCAATGAATATTGAGGCTTATGCGCTCGATGCGCTTGGTCGCAAAAGCGAAGCGGAAGCGGTTTTCGATGCAATGGGCGCCCTTCCTTTCGAAGGCGAGCGGCAATCTTGGCTCGTCAATTTTGTGATCAATCGTGCGTCACGGCTTGTTGGCCTTGGTCAATGGCAGAAGGGTCTCGATGCATCCATGCTGGCGCATGAGGTTACCGAAAAATCCGGTTCGCCATTTGCAAAGATGCTGGTCCGAAAAGCGCGTATCTGTGCGCTGGTTAACTTAGATCGAGCGCAAGAAGCCGCCTCATTGTTAGCTGAGGCATATGAAGGCCGGGTTGACGCCTACGCCACTGCGGCCGAGGCGCATTTATGTGCCGGTGCCACGGACAAGGCCGCGACCATTGTGCTTGAGGCGCTCAGATCGCCAGATCATCGCTATGATATGGCGCAGGAACTGCAATCCGACGACTTTGAAATCTTCTATGTTGAAGACGTTCTTCCAGACCTTCGCGACAGTTTGCGAGCAAGGCCGGAGATCGATGCAGAATTTACAGCAATCGTTCGCGATTTGCCCGAGAGGCTGATCCCTGGCGCTAGCCTTCGTCGACGGGAGATCAGCACAGCGATTTAGTCACATCGCCGCTATCATCCGCTCCGTCGCTTCAGCAGCTATGCGCGCGGCACGTTTCAGATTGGCTTGAAAGTCGCCAGCGCTGTCGCCATTGGCATCGTCGCTGGTGGCTTTGATCGCTGCCCATCGCACATCCATCCGCGCTGCGGCTTGCGCTACGGCGGCGGTTTCCATGTCGACGATATCGCCGCTTAAGGCTTGATGCAGCCGTTTGCCGTGGTCGACGCTCTCGACGAAACAGTCGCTTGTGATGATGCGGACCTTGGGCAGCCCGGTTTCCGGCATCATCGCTGCGTGAAATGGCTCGGCATGCGCCTCCCCTATTGGCCAGGCACCTGCCCGATAATGTACAAAGCCCTCGTTGCGTGAAGCACCATAATCGCCCTGCACCGCTTCAACGATCTGGAAGCATGTTCCGTCGAGGCCATTCAGCTTTCCAGCCGTGCCAACAACCAACAACAGGTCGGCATGATAATGTTCGACCAGCATCATGGCGGCCATCGCGGCATTCACTTTGCCAATGCCGCTGCACGTGATCACAATGTTACGGTCGGCAAAGGGCACCTGCCGCACCATGAACCCGTGCAGTGCCTCGCTATTGGCGCTCTGACCGGGGAACAGAGCCGCCGCCTCTGCGTCTACTCCGGTAATGATGCCAATGGTATTGATCATGTTGCGCCTGCCCTAATTATTGGATTTACGGGCTTTTAGCCCGCAAACGGCGTAAACATTGTGACAACTTCAATGGTATGGCCAAAATTACTCTTGCGCGGCAATCATATCCGCAATCCGCACAAATTTCTCGCGTGGTGCGCCGTCCCGGGCGCGGGCAATTTCGGCCTCTTCAATCTTTTTCCAGTCGCTGAAGGCAACCACGTCAACGCCGCGGCCCTGCAACAGTGTATCGAGCCTCGTCCTGCCATCTTTGCCACGTGGGCCAAGCCCAACCGCAAAATCCTCAGCGATCAACTCGACAATATTCTCCCCGTCGGGTCGGTTTGTTCCGATGGTGCCGGACGGCCCTCTCCGTGCCCATCCGACGCAGTAAAGACCCGGCAAGATGCGGCCTTCAACATTGGCAAAGCGACCACGGCCATGTTCGTACGGCACGCCTTCGATGGGCGGCGTCTGATACCCGATGCAGCTGAGGACCATGGAGCAGTCCACGTCATAAGTCTCGGCGGTGCCAACGCTGCGCAACTGTTCGTCAAGCCGCGTGCGCTCGATGCGAATGCGCTCAACCCTGCCATCCCCCTCTATGGCAACGGGCGCAGCAAAAAAATCAAAGTTGATGCTTATGGTTTTGTCGGCGCGGAATGCTTCTGGAATGGCGGCAAACTCGCGCAGATGCGTTACCGATTTGCGAATTCCCGGTTCGAGCAGCACATCCTCGCCAAGGTCGGGCAAGTCATCCTTATCGACACGCACGGTTGCGCGGGCCAACTGCCCCAACTCTCCCAATTCCTTGGGTGTCATCGCAATCTGGTGCGGACCACGCCTGCCCAATATGGTAATTTCTTCGGTCGCGGCGGTGTCCAAAGCGTCCAGCGCATGACTGACGATGTCTGAGCCACCAAATTCGGCGCGGGTTTTTGCAAGGATCCGCGCCACATCAAGCGCAACGTTCCCATTGCCGATGATGACGACATGGCGGCCGTCGAGCGGCGGTTTCAGGTCTGCAAAATCCGGATGGCCGTTGTACCAGCCAACAAAGGCCGCACTTCCCAGCACGCCTGGCAAGCTGCCGCCAGGAATTTCAAGCTTGCGATCATTGGGCGCGCCAGTTGCGAGCACCACCGCGTCATAAAGTGCCTGCAGCTCATCGACACTAATGTCGCTGCCAACCGACACATTTCCGACAAAGCGGACATTGTTCGACAAAGCGACTTTTTCATAACGGTTGGAAACCGCCTTGATCGATTGGTGATCGGGCGCGACACCAAAACGGATGAGGCCAAATGGCACAGGCAGCCGGTCGATGATGTCAATCTGCACATCCGGTCCGAACTTCTTCTGCGCGGCTTCGGCGGTGTAATATCCTGCCGGACCAGATCCGATTATCGCGATGTGCCGCATGTCGCCTCTCCGCTTATGCCGTGAGTCGGCAGGCTAGCGAGTTAGGGACAAAAAGAAAGGCCGACCTGTCTGCACAGGCCGGCCTCTCTCAGTCAGATAGGAAGTCGTTTAGAACTTCGCTGCAAGCTTCACGCCGTAAAAGCGTGGTGCCGATGGATATACGGCATAGCTGTTGCCCTGTTCAGGGATCGGGAATGCTGTGATGTTGTAATAGGTGTCGAACAGATTTTCGACATAGCCTTCGACGCTGTACTTGCCATCGCCAAAGTTTACGCCAGCCCGCAGGTTGACGATACCAAAGCCGTCATTCGCCGTGAAGCGACGTGCAAGCGGCTCGTTCAACGGGAATGCGTCGCTCTGTTGACGGAAATCGACATGGAACAGACCACCGACACCTGGTGTAATTTCAGGCGTCCAGGTCATTGCACCCGTGATGGTGTGCTTTGGCTGGTTCGATGCCTGACGGCCGTTATCGCCGCCTGCCAGCGGGCTTGCATCGGTCGCCTTCGCATCCACATAGGTGTAGCCCAAGTTGAACGCGAGGTCAGGATGTGGCCGGATGATGCTTTCAAGCTCTACGCCCTTCGATACCAGCTTTTCGAAGTTCAGGACCACAAAGTTGGTGCCGGAGAAGCGGTTCGACTGGTAATTTTTGAAGTCAGAATAGAAAAGCGAAGCGTTGAACTGGAACTGACGCGAGAAGTTGGTTTTGAGACCAACTTCATAGGCGTCAACGGTTTCATTGCCGAACTCCAGATCTTCGATCTGCGCGCCATTGCCACCCAAAAGCACGGAGTCAAAGCTACCACGGTCAAGGTTGTAGCCGCCCGATTTGTAACCGCGATCATATCCGCCATAAACAAGGATATCGTCGCTTACCTTGAACGCCAGCTTGGCTGTACCAGTGAATTCGCTTTCCGAACGGTCGCCTGAACGCACGCCGTTGAATTCGCTGTTCACTGTTGGGTTACAGGTCAAAAGGAATGCCGAATTCAGCAATCCTGCACCCTGCAATGCTGCACGATATGGTGCAGTCGCCGGGTTCTGGAAGAACGCACAAGCCGGAACAACGCTGTTCAGGTCTGAATCGATGTCCTTCTTTTCGTAGTTGTAACGCAGACCCAATGTCAGCGACAATCTGTCGGAGAAATTGATGATGTTGTGCGTGAATGCCGCAAATGCCTGTGTATCGACCTTATACGCATCATTCTGCTGACCAGCACCATTTGGCGTGCGTGGCAACGGACTGTTGAACAGGCCGAACAAGGCTGGGTTGCCAGCGGCTGCAGCGGCCAATGCCGGGTTGGTAGCCAAAGCGACCTGACCGAACAAAGGTGTTGCTGGACCAAGCGTACCGAACAACTGCAGACCTGATGGCAGGGCGGCACTTCGGCTCAATTCACGAATGACGCCATCCACATATTGGTCGGCCTGCGCGCCGAAACGCACAGTGTCATTCAAGGTCAGCTTTTCATTCAGGTAGAAACCACCAACGAGCCAATCGAGCTTGTCGTTGAATGCGGTGCCCTGCAAACGCAGTTCCTGCGTGAAATCCTTGATGCTCGTGCGGTAGTTGTCGCGATAGGCGCGGTCGAGACCGGAGAAATCAATGTCCTGGTTCCGCTTTGCGTCCCAATCACGATAGGCTGTGATCGATGTCAAAGTTGCATTGCCAAAGTCCCAGTTCAGCTCGCCCGAAACACCCCATTCATTGACGGCTTCCGACAAATCCCGACCCGGCGTAACCGCCATGTCGCGGCTGCCGCGCGTGTAGTTTGGAATGCCGATTGTACCTGTGCTGCCGCCAAGCGATGGAACGCCCGCAAAACCGCGGATAACGTTCGTGCCGACCAAAGCAAGTCCGGAGTTGCTGCTTGTATCAATGCCGGGGAAGATCGCGAGGCCGCTGAGCGTGTTAACCGCGCCACAGCAGGATTCGTCGGTCTTTGCATAGTCGCCGATCAGGCGGAAGCTGACATCTTCGTTTTCAAACAAGGCCTGACCACGCACAAAGTAGCGGTCGATATTGTTGATGCGGTTGTCGCTGTTGACGTCGCGGATGTAACCGTCACGCTTGTGATAGCCACCGTCGAGACGAAGCGCGAGCTGTTCCGATACGGGACCAGTGACGCCGGCCTTAACTTCGATTTCGTCGAGGTTGCCGTAGCTTGCCTCAACATATCCGCCGAGTTCAAACTTTGGCTTTTGCGTGGTGATGTTCAATGCACCAGCCGATGTGTTACGTCCGAACAATGTGCCCTGTGGTCCACGCAAGACTTCAACGCGCTCAATCGGTGGCAGTTCGGCAAGTGCAACGCCTGCACGCGAACGGAATACACCGTCGATGAACACGCCAACAGCTGGTTCAAAACCGGGGTTATCGCCCGCAGTACCAATACCGCGGATCGACAATACGGCGCCGGTCGCGGACGACTGGCCAGTTGTGGTCTTCAAGGACGGGGCAAGCTGTTGAATGCCACGAATGTCAACAACACCTGCATTGGCAAGCTGTTCGCCGCCAACGACGCTCACGGCCAGCGGCACATCTTGTGCAGCCTGGTCGCGGCGGGTGGCGGTCACGATGATTTCATTATCGGAAAAAGCTTCGTCGTCGACGGTTGTGGTCGCCTCTTGGGCTTGGACTTCGCCGTCTTGGGCGAACGCAGCTGTCGTCGGCGCGACAAGCACGGCAACGCCGGCAAGCAGCATATGGATCGATTTCATGATGTTCCTCTTTAGACTTTTTTGCGGATGAACCGCTTGGGGAGAACACGCCGGTTTATGACGCCAACGTACAGATGACGTTAAGTCATTTTACATTTGAAAGACAAGAGAAATCACGGATTCCTGCCATTATCGCAGCTTTTGTTGTATTGCTGCCACAACGTTGGAGTTCAGGCCGCCTGACGCGCCTCGCTTGCGTCGCGGTCCAGAAATGATCGGATTGTTGCGATGCTTTCCTCGACATGGCTCAGCAGGAACAAGTGTCCGCCATTTTCCACGACAAACAATTCGCTGTTGGGGATCAGGAAGTTCAAAAACTTGCCATTGGCCAGCGGCACGATCTGGTCATCATCGCCCATCATGATGAGCGTTTCTGTTTTCATAAACGGCAGAAACGGCGCGCTGGTCCAGCCCATCATAGCCATGAGTTGATAGAAATATCCAGTCTTTGACGGTGGCTTCAACCGGTCGATATGCTCGGCCTTGTTGCCAACCATACCGCCATACAGCGTCTTGAAGTGCTTCGCCATGAAATCAGGGTCTATATAACGGCGCGGGTCGGCCATTTTGACGAGCGAGGCTGGATTGCCCGGAACCATCAACATGCCAGCACTTGTCGCGACAAGAATGAGCTTGTTGATGCGCGCAGTGTTCTGCAGCGCAAATTGCTGCGCCATAGCCCCGCCCCAGCTGACGCCCACGACATCAACGATCGGCATTTCAAAACGGTCAAGCAGCAACGCGGCAATCCGCGACATGAGGATGGCATTATATGGCACCACCGGGTCAGGCGACCCGCCAATACCGGGCATGTCAAAAGTGATAAAATCGCGGTCATCGAGCAGCTCGGCCATCGGCGCCATAGCCTCAATATTCGCGCCAATGCCGTTGAAGAACAATATCGGCAGCTTATCCGTAGCCTTGCCCGCCCGCCAAACCGCCACCCGCAATACGCGGCCATCGACGGTCTCCATACTGAAACTAGGCGCGCGGTTTTTTGTCATATGTGTCCCTTTTGCCCTGTTTTTTGGGCGTTATACAAAGTCTAGCGGATGGGGTTAATGGTGCAAGGGGGAAAGAAAGCGTTCATTATCCTGACGCGCTGCCAAAGTGCACATTTTCGTACTCCCCTCACTCCAAAACATACAGCCCAGGCGCGGCTTCCATCGCTGGATGCGCCTTGCTGCCCAACTCCGCTTGCGCCGCTACTTCGGCGCCGGATCGGGCGTGGAGCCACTCCATCCAATAGGGCCACCAGCTTCCGGCGACTTCTTCTGTGCCTTTCATCCATTCGGTGACATC
>JANPKN010000176.1:0-22774 GCA_031426075.1 Sphingomonadaceae bacterium | reverse complement strand
AATAACTGAGGCCGCGATTTTCTCTCTCGGCGGAATCTGCGGTTATCGGTCCGTGCGGATGGGAGGCGACACTCTCGACCAGTCGATCATCGATTTTTTATATTCGAAGTTTAAGTTCCGGATTGGTGAAACCACTGCGGAACGGGTGAAGTGCGAGCTTCTCGATCTACTCGGCAACGCGCCCGGGGCTTCGTCCCTGATGGAGATCAAAGGTTTGAATCATCTTACGGGTTTACCGGAAATCTTGATATTGTCGTCCAGTGAGCTGGCACCTGTCGTCAATAGCCATGTGGCTCATATCACTGACCTTGTCGCCGATCTGTTAAATGACGCTTCGCCTGATTTATGCCAGGATATTCACACCAACGGGATTTTGCTGACCGGTGGAAGCGGATCGGTTAACATCATCGGAAAAGCATTAACGCACAGCACGGGGTTGCATACCTACATTGCAAACGACGAGAAAAATTGCGTTGCAGAGGGTCTGTTGCACGCTTTACGGCACTAAAACGCTTCCAACTGCCCGAGCGACCGCCGACCGCCCGCAATGTCTAACATACCGCCGTACATTCAGGCAGGCATCGGTCTCGACATTTTTCGGTGATTGCCGAAGGCCCGGTGGCGACATGGCAGGCGAGCCTGCCATTGCCACTGACCTTTCATCGAACAATTGCGTGATACATTTTCAAACTCACTCACTCCAAAATGCCAATCTTGATGGCACTTTATGGCAAGATATGACCTGATCAGAACACAGTGCGTTTAGAAACGGTAGCCCACCTCAACTCCCACTAACCGTCGCGCGCCGGGCGAAATGAACGATCCGCCAAATTCAATCGCAGGGATAGCCTCGTTGATATATTTGCGATCAAGCATGTTGTCGGCAAACGCGGTCAGATTCCAGTTTTCACCTTCAAGGCCAAAGCGCATGTTGAGCACTCCAAAGGCGTTGCGCTTGGCGACGCTGTAATTTGCATTGCCGACAAAGCCGGGCAGCGCAAGCGCCGAGATCGGGAGCAACTGGCTAAAGATGGTCGCGCGGGTCTGGTCCTGCACTGTGTGAAACCATGTGGGACCGGTAATGCGATAATCGGCCCGCATCACCAGGTCGATAGTGTCATTCAATGGCGCGTCGATCTGGCTGCCTAGGTTTATCGTGTAATCGGCAGTGTAAGGTGATTTGTTGCCGACTGTATAAGGCCGCGATGCGTTTTTCTTGATTTCACTGTCGGTAAGGTTGACGGAGCCGAAAATTTTCCAGCCTTCGACAATTCTGGCCGATGTGTTGAATTCGACGCCCTTTACTTCCACCTTGTCGATGTTGGACACAACGCGGAGCAGGCCAAACGAACCGACGAAGAATTCAAAAAACTGCATGTCAGTAATGCGGGTGTAATAGCCTGCAACATCAAAAGTAACGCGGTTGTCGAACAGCGAGCCTTTTATGCCTGCCTCGAACGCGCTTGAGCGCTCCTTGCGGAATTGATCATTGATGGTCACGCCTGCACCGATGGCAGGGATATTGAAATTCGCATTTACAAGCGCGGACGATCCGGTGTTGTTGAAGCCACCTGATTTGAAACCGATCCCCCAATTGGCATAGATGTTGGTCGAGCTACTGGGCATATAGCTCAACGTCACTTTAGGCTGCAGTTGCTTGAAACTCGCCGATTTGTCGGCAATTCCTCCGGTTGCAGGCAGGCCGGGATTGATTTTTGCGCCGGTGATGGGGTCGAAAACATTGGGCACAAGGTTGGATGTACTGCGATCTTCTACGTCATAGCGCAGCGCGACCCCGGCCTTGAATTGATCAGACATCGCATAATCGATTGAGCCGAAGGCCGCATACACATCGGTTTTGAACTTGTCGGAAAACAGCTGAGATGTCGGGTTGCTCGAACCGGGTGCGTTAAACAATTCCCTGCTTACGCCCTGACCAAGATCGGCACCAAGGCTCACCCCGACCGAGCGGTCGATGTGCAGGCCGTAGACGCCCAATTGCCAGTCAAGCGGGCCATCACCGTTCGACGCTAGCCGGATTTCACCGCTAATGTCCTTCTGGTTGCGGATTTGCAGTTGCGTGCCATCGCATGTTGTCGGGCTGTAAGCACCGAACGTGGAGCCGGTTGCCGGCGCGAAGATAAAGGGAACAGGGATCTGGCCGATAGACCCTGGTGGATTGAGAGGAAAGCCGGTCAGCGCGGCTGTTGTGGCAAAACATTGGTTTTGCACGGCAAGGTTGGTGGGATTCGCCGGAGCGCCCAAGGCAGGTGAGATGTAGCGCGCAAAATCGGCTGACGTTCCGTCTGCAGTCAGGCTCTGGTCGACATCGGAATACAGCGCCCATGCCGTCAGCCTTGTCGAACCGAAATCATGTTCCAGCTTCGCGGAAAAATCGACTGTGCGTTGATCGTTGGTGGGGCGGATATTGCTATAATAGCCGAGCTTATGGTCGTCGACATCCTCGAAAAATGCGCCGCCAAAGGCTTCGATATGGAACACCGAGTTAAAGTTGATAGATGCACCCGACAGTTTGGCATAACGCGCTTTCAGGTCGAGATTTGTGTTGTCGCCGAGTTGCGCTAAAAATCGGCCGTCAATCGCATAGACTTCTTGGTCATCGACCACTTTGCGATCCAGAAATCGATTGCGATAAAAGCCGTCCGTAGTGCGATAATTGCCCGAAAGAACAAACCCGGCATTGTCGCCAAGCGGTGCAGCAATATAGGCAGTGCCCTCCACCGTCTTTTCATTTGCGTAACTTAACTTAACTGCGCCTTCGAGCGTATCGCCCGGCTTGACGGTTGAGATGACAATCGCACCAGCGGCGGCATTACGGCCGTAAATGGCCCCTTGCGGGCCCTTCAATATTTCAATCTGGCGAAGGGTTCCCTGCGTCTGGTTCAATTGCGCGGTGTTGGTTTTCAATATGCCATCGACCACTAATGCGACCGAGCTTTCTGCGTCACGTGCACCATTGATCCCGCGAATATTGATCTGCGTATCGCCGGCCTCTGCCGTGCCGGTCACAATAGTGACACCGGGTGTCAGCTGGGCAAAGCCTTGAGCGTTGTCGGCCCCTGTCTTGGCGAGGGCATCGGCATCAATCACGGAAACTGACGCAGGCACATCGATAAGCCGTTCATTCTGCCGACGCGCGGTCACGATGATTTCGTCGCCCCCTGTCTCCGCGCCTTGGCCGGCATCTTGCGCAAAGGCAGTTGCCGGAAACAGCGCGCATACTGCAATCGACGTGAGGAGTGCACTTTTCGTGATAGCCATGTTACCAAACTCCCTGAAATAGCATTCATTGCTTTGCTATAGCTTATTGTATACAAATACCTTTCGTCAAGAGGAGCGTTTGCACCATGTCCCGGGCATCGGATCGAGCCTACAGCCATATCCGCAATATGATATTATCGGGCGAATTGCAGCCTGGTTTGCAAATACGCGAAGAGGCCCTGGCGGAGCTATGCGGCGTATCGCGCACACCCGTGCGAGATGCGCTTCGGCGGCTTGAGGCTGAACTATTCATCCGGCGAAACGAATCGCAGCGAAGCTTTGTCGCTGATTGGTCGCTTGATGATCTGGAGGAGGCATTCCAGTTGCGCGCAATGCTTGAGGCCTATGCTGCAAAACGCGCTGCCATGCGGATATCATGGGATCAAATGGCTAGGCTGCGCAGCCATAATAACGCCATCAAACAAGCCATTGGTGCCGGTAAACCAGATATCTCCAGATTTCTGGACCACAACCGGCATTTTCACGCAATCATTCTCGAAGCGTCAGGTTCTGAAAGGCTTGCCGGCATGTTGGCACAGGTAACCGAACAGCCAGTTGTGCTGCGAACTGCCCGGCAATATGACCTTGAAAATTTGCGGCGATCACATCACGAGCATGAAGAACTGGTCATGGCATTCGACAATCGCGACGGCGAATGGGCAGGGGCAGTGATGACCGCCCACATTCGCCGCGCCTTCCACGCTTATGCAGAAGCGCACTCCAGCAATACTAAAACCAGCCAAGCGGATGAGGCAGCATAATCCTGTTTGATTTTGTATACAATTATGGCATCAATCACGGTTATGGACATCCTGGGACGCATTGAATTTGTCGAAGTGGGGCCGCGCGACGGACTTCAGAACGAAAAGATTCTGATTTCGACTGCTGACAAGCTGACGCTGATACGTCGCGCAATCGATGCTGGCGCGCGACGCATTGAAGTGACGAGCTTTGTTAATCCGAAAAAGGTGCCGCAAATGGCGGACGCAGAAGATGTCTGCGCGCTTCTGCCCGACCGATGCGACGTCTCCTACATCGGGCTGGTCATGAACATGCGCGGCGCGGAACGGGCAATGGCGACAGGCCGGATAGATCAGTTGGGCGCCGTGGTTGTTTCAACCGACAGCTTTGCCATGGCCAATCAAGGGCAGACGAGCGCCGATTCAGTCAGCGGAGCAGTAGACATAATCAAGCGCGCCAATGCCAGCGGCTTGACTGCACAAGCGACCATTGCTGCGTCCTTTGGCTGTCCGTTCGAGGGCGAGGTCGCTGAAGACCGCGTGGTCGAAATCGCTGAACGGATTGCGGATTCCGGAACGGTCGAAATCGCGCTGGCCGATACGATTGGCGTTGCCAATCCCGCGCATGTTTCGCGTTTGGTCGAGCGGGTTCGAAAAGTAATCGACCCGTTGCCGGTCCGCGTTCATTTCCATAACACCCGCAATACCGGCCTCGCCAATGTTTGGGCAGCGGTTCTGGCGGGCGCAAGCGTCGTCGATGCTTCGCTGGGTGGACTTGGCGGATGTCCGTTTGCGCCGGGCGCTGCCGGTAATGTGCCCAGCGAGGATGTGGTTTACATGCTTGAACGTGCTGGCATCGACACCGGCATGGATTTGGAAAAACTGATCGAAGCCAGCAACTGGCTATCGGGTGTTATGGGACGGAAACTGCCTGGAATGGTGGCGCAATCGCCGCCGTTCCCGAAGGCAGCTTAAGGGAGAAAATAATGGGTTATCGTTTGGGCGTTGATGTTGGCGGCACTTTTACCGACCTGCTGTTGTTCGACGCCGACACCGGCGCGTTCTGGCGGCACAAGACACCGTCCACTCCTCATGACAGCAGCGAGGGGATATTGAACGGCGTGACTGCAATTTGCGCCGATGCGGGGGTTGATCAAAAAGATATCGAGTATTTTCTGCATGGCACGACCGTCGCCACCAACGCAGTTCTTGAGGGTAAGGGCGCACGCGTCGGCCTGATCGTTACCGAGGGATACCGCGACATAATGCAGATTGCCCGGTCTTATGTTCCCGGCGGATTGGCAGCTTGGATTATTTGGCCAAAGCCCACTCCGCTGGCGGCGCTGGAAGATACCGTGACGGTTGGCGGACGCATGACTGCGCAAGGTGAGGAATTTCGTCCGCTTGATGAAGTGGGGGCACGCGCGGCTTTGGCCCAGCTCAAGGATCGGGGCGTTGAGGCGATTACCGTCAGTTTCATGAATGCGTACACCAACGGTGCGCATGAGAAACGGGTTGGCGAATTGGCACGTGAAATCATGCCCGACGTGCCGATTTCACTTAGTCATGAAGTGCTTCCCGAAATGCAGGAATATGAGCGGACGCTGACGACTGTCGCTAACGCAGCCGTGCGTCCGGTCGTAGGGAAATATGTTTCCAACCTGCGAAGCAAGCTGGCGAACTCGGGTTTTGCAGGCAAACTATCGCTTCTGCGCTCTGACGGCGGCCTGATGTCCGCAGAAAAGGCTGAAGAGCATCCCGTCAACATCCTGATGTCTGGTCCTGCCGGGGGCGTGACCGGCGCGCTGTGGGTTGGCAAAAACGCAGGTATCCGGAATATTCTGACGCTCGATGTCGGGGGCACGTCGACCGACGTTGCGCTTATTGAAAATCTCGAGCCGCGCCGTGTTCGCACCACCGAGGTCGGCCATCTGGCGGTGCGCGCTTCGTCGCTTGATGTGAAGACGGTGGGCGCGGGCGGTGGTTCGATTGCCTATGTGCCTGAATTGACGAAGGCATTGCGCGTCGGTCCGCAATCGGCTGGGGCGGTGCCCGGGCCGGTTGCTTATGGAAAAGGTGGCGAAGCACCGACGGTAACCGATGCGAATGTTGTACTCGGCTATCTGCCGGAAAATCTCCTCGGCGGCAGTTTTCAGCTTGACCGCGAAGGCGCGAAAAAAGCGGTACAGACCATCGCAGACGCCTTGGGCATCGATTTGATGGCGGCGGCGCGCGGAATCATCGATATCGTCAACGAAAATATGTTCGGCGCGTTGCGTATGATCTCGGTCCAGCAAGGATATGACCCGCGTCACTTCGCGCTGATGGGCTTTGGCGGCGCGGGGCCGCTGCACGTCAACGCGGTTGCACGGTTGATGGGAAGCTGGCCAGCGGTATCGCCTGTGTCCCCTGGAGTGCTCTGTGCGCTGGGCGATGCGACGACGCGGATGCGGACTGAAACAGCACGCAGCTTTTCGCGGTTGGCAACGACAACCGATGCCGCAGAACTTGCTAGCATCCTCAAAGAAATGGCCGACCAGACCCGCGCTGAACTCCGTTCTGACGGAATTGTCGACGCAGAAATCAGCAGCGAATTCGAAATTGATGTGCGCTACGCCGGACAAGCATTCGAGGTGCCGTTGACCATCACACCCGAAGTTCTGGAGCGCGACGGCGTGGACGGTATTCTCAGACGCTTTGACGAGGAACATCTGCGCCTGTTCACCTTTAATATGGATACGCCACATGAAATCGTGAACCTGCGTGCTGTCGCTTTGGGTCAGGCGCTCGATCTGCCGGCTGCCGAATTGCCCAAGGGCAATGGCAACCCCGCCGCTGCGAAGATGCGCGATCATATTTTGTGGATGGATGGAAGGGAACAAGCGGCAGTTATCTATGACCGGTCGAAACTCCGGCAGGGTGACATCATCCCTGGTCCGGCGATCGTGGTTGAAATGGACTCAACCACGCTCATTGAAACCGGCTGCGTTGCGACCGTCGACAAGGTCGGCAACATTCTGATCAATCTGGCTTGAGGAGGCGAACGACATGCCCGCCCACATCATCGAAACAAACAATACTCCCTTCAACAAGGTCGCCATCGATCCGGTCACGCTCGACATCATCGAAAATGCGTTGCGCAATGCGCGGATAGAGATGGATGCAACGCTTGTTCGCACTGCGATGTCGCCCGGAATCCGGGAGCAGGGCGATGCGTTTCCGTTGATCGCCGATCATCTGGGCCGGATGATCGTAGGCCAGTTCGGCAGTTTCATCGGTGGCTTTCTCGATAATTTTGAAGGCACGCTTGAGGATGGCGATATGATCTTCCTGTCCGATCCCTATTCATGTGCGGGCGCGGTCAGCCATTCGAACGACTGGTTGGTGCTATTGCCGGTTTTCAAGGACGGGCGTTTGATCGCCTATACATCGATGTTCGGACACCAGTCCGACATCGGCGGCAAAGTCGTTGGGTCAATGCCGATCAATGCGCGGTCGATTTTCGAAGAAGGCGTCCGCATCCCTCCAGTCAAGATCTGGAAGAAGGGCGAATATAATGACGACCTCATGAAACTCGTCATGCATCAGACGCGCAAGCCCGACTGGTGTCAGGCCGATTTGAACGCGTTGATCGCATCGTGCCGCGTTGCTGCCCGCCGGGTGATCGAAATGGCCGCGCGTTTTGGCGATGATGTCTATATCTCGGCAACGCAGGAGCTGTTGGCCCGAAACCACCGTGCGATGAAGTCGCTGATCGCAATGGCCATCGGCGAAGATCCCGTCAGTTTCGAAGATTATATCTGCGACGATGGCATGGGTGCCGGGCCCTACAAGATCAAATGCACGATGTGGCGCGAAGGCGAAAAGGTCGTTCTCGATTTTGCCGGAACCGACCCGCAAAGTCAGGCGTCAATCAACTTCTATCTGAACGAAAATATGTTCAAGATGTTCTTCGGCATCTACATGATCATGGTCTTTGACCCACAGATTCTGTTCAACGATGGCTTCTACGATCTCATCGACGTGCGAATTCCCGAAGGTTCGCTCCTCAAACCCAAATTTCCTGCAGCGCTCTCGGGTCGCACCCATGCGCTGGGCCGCATTTTCGATATTCTAGGTGGGCTGTTGGGCCAAAAAACGCCAGAATTCCTGAATGCGGCCGGTTTTTCCTCCAGCCCGCATCTATTCTATTCGGGCAATGACAAAAAGGGTGACTGGTTCCAACTGTTCCAGATCGGTTTCGGCGGCATACCGGGGCGGCCGATGGGCGACGGTCCCGACGGACATTCGCTCTGGCCGGGTTTCACCAACGTGCCGAACGAGTTTCTGGAACGCTATTTCCCGCTTCTCATCGAACGTTACGAAACCGAACCCGACAGCGGCGGCGCAGGCTTGCATCGTGGCGGTAACGGCATTCATATGACCTATCGGTTTCTTGCGGCGGGCACGATCTCGATCCACGATGATCGCTGGTTCGTGCCACCTTGGGGCGTCAATGGCGGCGACCCTGGCAAACGCGCGCGCAAGGTCTTGGAGAAAGCCGACGGGACATCGCTGATCATCGGCAACAAGGTTGAGGAAGTACATGTCGATGAAGGTGATCAGTTGCATTTCATCACGTGGGGCGGCGGGGGATGGGGTGATCCGCTCGCGCGTGATCCGGCGCTCGTCGGCAAGGAAATAGTTCAGGGACTGGTGACCGCAAACGGCGCCAAAAGCTATGGTGTGATCGCAAACGAACATGGTGTCGTCGACGTCGCGGCGACCGAAGCAATGCGCGCAAAATTACAGCGTGAACGAGGCGCGCTGCCACTATTCAATTACGGTCCGGGCCTCGAAAAATTGCGCGCTGATTGCAAGGCTGAAACCGGGCTTCCCGCACCAGTCCAACCCGTTTGGACGACGCTGGAGGCTGCCGAGTGAGCGCATTACACGGCCTGCGCGTCATAGAAATGGGTCAGCTTCTGGCCGGTCCGTTTTGCGGCCAGCTGCTGGGCGACATGGGCGCCGAAGTAATAAAGGTAGAACCGCCCGGGGCAGGGGACCCCATGCGCGTCTGGGGACAAGGCACAGACAAGGTACAATGGGAAGTCGTAGCGCGGAACAAGAAATCCGTATCGGCCAATTTGCGCATAGCCGAAGGACAGGAACTCGTCCGCAAGCTGATTGCGACGGCGGATATACTGATCGAGAATTTCAAACCCGGAACGATGGAGAAATGGGGGCTTGCACCCGATGGCTTGCTGGCTGATCACCCAAAACTCATCATTGCACGCATGTCAGGATATGGCCAAACTGGTCCCTACTCTGACCGTGCGGGCTTTGGCGGAATAGGCGAAGCGATGGGTGGCTGGCGCTATATAGTCGGCGAGCCCGATCGTCCGCCCAGCCGTATGGGGGTGTCAATCGGCGATACATTAACAGCGACCTTTGGTTGCATGGGCGTCTTGGCGGCGCTTCATCATCGCAGCCAAACCGGGCAAGGCCAAGTGATCGACGCAGCGCTGTACGAAAGCGTCCTGCAAGTGATGGAAGGACTGGTTCCCGAATACGACCATGGTGGTCTGATACGAGAACGCTCCGGTTCAATCCTTCCGGGTATCGCGCCGTCGAACGTCTATATTTGCAAAGACGGCGAATACATGATCGGAGCGAACAAGGATTCGCTTTGGCAACGTCTGGCAACAGCTATGGGTAGGCAAGAGCTTGGCCACGACGAGCGTTATGCAACGCATCTGGCACGGGGACATAATCAACTTGAACTCGACACCCTCATCAACACGTGGACCAGCACGCTGACTGTCGACGAAGTTGATGCCTTGATGATCGAACACTCGATTCCGGCTGGCCGGGTCTACCGCGCTCCCGAAATGCTTGCCGACCCGCATTTTAGGGCCCGCGAGGCGATTATTGAGGTTGAGACCGAGAGGTTTGGCAAATTGAAGATGCAAGGCGCTTTTCCAAAATTTTCAGTGACGCCGAGCAAAGTGCGCTCACCAGCGCCCTCAATCGTGGGGCAGCATAATGGCGAAATTTATGGTGGTCTTCTCGGGATGACAGCCGATGAATTAAAGACGCTGAATGCCGCAGGGGTAATCTGATGCCCACGGGTGACGACGATCTGTCTTCGAACTATTCAGGTGCGTTTGACGGGCGCCTCTCGTTCGGCAAACGGCCTGCGCTTATAATCGTCGACTTTGTCATGGCCTATCTGGATAAAGCATCGCCGCTATATGCAGGTGCAGAGGAAGCGTTGGCCAGCACCGAACGTTTATTGGCAGCCGCACGCAACGCTAAGGTGCCGGTCATATTTACCAATGTTGTCTATCAACACGGTGGTGCCGATGGCGGGTTGTTTTACCGAAAGATCCCCGCGTTAAGTGTATTTATCGAAGGCTCGCCATTGGGGTCATTTCCTCCGTCGCTTCAGCCGATGGCCGACGAGCAAATTATTTCCAAACAATTTGCTTCCGCCTTTTTCGGTACGAACTTGGCGTCAATTCTTGCTTCCCTGAATATCGACACGCTGCTGATAACAGGAATGTCGACGTCAGGCTGCGTCCGCGCGACCGCTTTGGATGCGCTTCAGCATGGTTTCGCTCCATTCGTAGTACGCGAGGCATGCGGTGATCGTCACGCCGGTCCACAGGAAGCCAATTTGTTCGATTTACAGGCCAAATATGCCGAGGTGATCTCAGAACAAGAGGCATGCGCGTTTTTGCGCATTCGGTGAGCTGACGCAATATTGGGCAGCATTAGTTCTACGGGTTAATGACAATGTAAAATCCCATATTGGCGCTGCGCCGCAACTTGGCAGATACTTTGGACCGGCAAGCCTTCGGCACGCAGGGGCAACCACACAGCGAAACTTGTGCCGACACCTTCTTGGCTCGCAATGGCCACAGTACCTTCATGCAATTCAGCTAATCTCTGCACCATCGAAGCGCCAAGGCCCGCACCTTCGAACTGGCGTTCCAGGCCGCTGTCGATCTGGTTAAACAGCTGAAACACGTGCGGCAAATTTTGTTCGCTTATACCCATGCCGTTATCGTCGACAGTTACTTGCAGGAATTCGCTGAATGCGCTCGCCGCGAGGGGGAAATTATAGACTGGGCCTTTGCCCTCCAGCCTGCCCACCGCACTCCGCGGTACCCGACTGGCCTGTATTCGCACATGTCCGTTTGGCGCACTAAATTTGACAGCATTCGATAGCATGTGATCGACGATCTTTTTTGTATTGCGCACATCCAGTTGCGCCAAAAACGGAGCAGTTCCTCCATCAACGTCTATCTCAACGCGCGGTTGCGAGAAATGCCCGGCGACGTCCGAGACGCTTAGTGACAAAATGTCTTTGAGGTCAGCGGGTTCAAACTGGAGCTCCATCAACCCTGCGTTGATTTTCGACAGGTCGAGAATATCGGTGATCGACCCTAAAAGATGCTGGGCGCTGTTATATATGTCCTGAATATATTCTCTCTGCTTATCCGGTACGTTTCCGAGCAGTCCATATAGCAGAGCCTCGGAAAAGCCTGATATGGCGGTGAGCGGCGTCCGAAGTTCGTGCGACATCGTCGCAAGAAATTCCGATTTCATTTTATCCGCGCCTGTAAGTTCCAGATTTTTCGCAGCTAATGCTTGCTCCAAGCGTTTGTTGTCAGTCACATCACAAACCGTTGCGCCTTTTGGGTTCGCGCGAAAATTCGAAACGGAATCGCGAAATCGTGAATAATGCACTGCTATCTCCCCCGAGACACATCCCTGATCGTCCGGGCAAGATGACCACAGAACGACAAAGAACACGTGTTGAGTGCAATGCTTTGCTCGATAACTAACCCAAAACAATCTCGTGATTATACGGTAGGCGCATATATTGCAGACATGAAAAAGCCCGCCGCTGCACAGTGCAGGGCGGGCTCGTTTCTGTCAGAAAATCACCAATTACTTGGCTTCTTCCTTCATTTCTTTGCCAGCTTCTTCAACAGCAGCACCGGTTTCGGCTGTCGCTTCTGCAGCAGCATCGGCAGTTGCGTCGGCGGCTTCACCAGCGGCTTCTGCGGTTGCGTCGGCTGCGCCTTCAGCGGCAGTCATCGCGTTCTCGGCGCCAGCTTCCATAGCTTCGCCAGTTGCATCTGCTGCTTCTGCGGTTTCTTCGGCGGCTTTATCGCCTGCCTCGCCACATGCGGTAAGCGATGCGGCAAATGCAAGAGCAGCAACGGTTGCGACTAATTTCTTCATCTTGATTCTCCTGAGTCCCAAAAACACCCTAGCGGGTGAGCAGGCGTAACGGAAGAATGCGGCTTCGCGCAACTATTTTTCTAGCCCCCGCGAAATACCCCATTGGCGCGCGACGGTGTAACCGAGATAGCCAGTGCCAAAAAGCGCGTATAAGGGCTCCGGCAAGCCGTTGAGATAGGCGTTCATGCCAGCTGCAATATTGGCTGCGGCGTCTGGCTGAACGGCCGCGATTAGCCCCATCGGAATCGCCCACAACAGCATTGCGTACATGACATAGAGGAAGCTTGGTCGCGCACGGCTGGTCCATGGGTCGGCTGATTGCGCCTCGGCGAGAATGCCCGACAGTTGCGTGCGCAGGATATCCATCTCCTGACTGCCTTGTAGCTTGATAAGCTCCAGCTTTGCGGCATCGCGCGCCTTGGGGTCGGGAATGATTTTGTCGATCAGGTTCGCGATAGGGCCGATAATACCTTCAATGAGTGACATAGCGAGTTCCTTTTACAATGATTATCCAATTCGGTTCGCAAGCCAACCGTATAAAAACGCTTCCTGCGCTGGGCGTGCTTCGGCCAGACGGAGATAATGCGCGCCTTGCAAGGCATCGATTGCCTTGGTCAGGACACCTTCAGCCGATGGCCCGCGTTTCTCGATAAACGCTTCCAATGTGCGCAAGGTGATCGGACCGATTTTGCGGTCAACGGAGATGTCATGATAGTCTTCGCCATTGCGGTTCAGCGCATTCAACGCCCGTTGCAGAAATCCGATTGCCGTACCTGTGCCCATGTTAACGCCGGTATCAAACAGCTCACCTGCCAGTTTCGGTGCAATATCTGCGACCAGATCAAATCCGGGCGCGCGCCAAAATTGACGCTCGTAAATTGAGGCGGCGACGCTGCGTGGCATCTTGTCCATCTGGTCCACATAGCCATGACGACGCGCCACAGCCTGCGTAATGCCCCAACGCGTCGGCCCACCTTTGTCAGCCGGATGGTCAACAAAGCCACCCTCCCGCGCAATCAGGTCTTCAATCAAATGGTCAATCTGGTCCATCACCAAAACACCCTCACTTTCAAAAACAATAATAACCTATTTGGTTATTTGTAGGAAAGTAAAATGTATAAAGGGGCGGCCTGTGCGGCGTTTCACGCGCAAGAGCATATCATTTTCATTGAAAAATTGGTCGGGACGACAGGATTCGAACCTGCGACCCCCACACCCCCAGTGTGATGCGCTACCAGGCTGCGCTACGTCCCGACCGCCAATGACCTCGCCGAGGCCAGTGGAAGCGCGCCTATATGGCGCTGGTTTTTGAAAAGCAAGCGCGCTGTGGACGCTTTGACGTTGCGTCAGCAGGGTGCAGGTGATAATCGCGCCCGATTGTTCTCAGGCAGCGCCGCCCTTTGGCGCTCATTTTCATTAGTGCGAGGTTTTCCATGGAGTTTGTTATTTTGAGCGCTGCCGCCGGTGGTGCTGGTGGTTCTGCATTTTTTGTGCAGTTGTTTCCGCTCCTGTTGATCTTTGTCGTATTTTACCTTTTTCTCATTCGCCCGCAGCAAAAGCGTGCGAAGGAGCATGAGGCAAAAATCAGCGCCGTGCAGAAGAATGATGAAGTCGTGACCGCAGGCGGCCTGATGGGCAAAGTGACTAAGGTTGCTGACGATTATGTTGAAGTTGAAATCGCGCCGAACGTGCGGGTAAAGGCGGTCAAATCGACTATTGCCAACGTTCAGTCGCGCAACGCCAAAGCCGCGAATGATTAACCGTCGGGGTTGAATGGCTTTACCGCCGGCCCCAGATACTGCCTTCATAGCTCGTTCGGACACAACCTATGCTTGATTTTCCCCGTTGGCGCGTATGGATGCTCAACACATTGCTAATTGTCGGGATGGCGTTTGCTATTCCGAGCCTGTTGCCAACGCAAATGCGTGCGCAACTTGCGCAATTCGTGCCGACGCCCACCATCAATCTTGGTCTTGACCTTGCTGGCGGAAGCCACATTTTGCTTGAGGCCGATACGTCACAGCTTGCAGAAACGCGGCTTGAAGCGTTGGAGGACAGCGTCCGCACCGCGATGCGCCGTGCCGATCCGCAAATCGCCATAGCTGATGTGTCCCGCTCCAATGGCGAGTTAAGCTTCAACATCCAAGACGTGTCCAAGGTCGACGCGGCACGTGAAGTGATACTTCCGCTGATTAGCAATACAATGGGTACCCGCGACTGGAATATCGGCGTCAACAATGGCAACCGGATAATTCTTTCGCCAGCAGGTGCCGGAAATGAAACTGCGCTTGATCAGGCGATGGATACCGCCAAAGACGTCATTGATCGTCGTATCAACGCGCTCGGCACACTTGAGCCAACGATCATCCGTCAGGGCGAGAACCGCATTGTCGTTCAGGTTCCCGGTCTGGACGATCCAGAAGCGCTGAAGGCGTTGATCGGTAAAACCGCAAAGCTCGAATTCAAGCTGGTCGACGAGCAAGCCGACCCAGACCAAACCGCGCAGGGCAAGGCCCGGGTTGGTAGCCAAGTATTGCCTTATCCGGACAACCCGTCTGGCTTGCCTTACATTGCCGTCCGCCGCTTAGGTGGCATATCGGGTGACAAGCTGGTCAAGGCCGACCCGACATTCGACCCACAAACCAACGAACCCGCCGTTACGATTCAGTTCGACTCCGAAGGCGGGCAACGGTTCGCACGCATGACGCAGCAAAATGTGAACAAGCTTTTCGCAATCGTGCTCGACGGACAAGTAATCTCCGCACCGCAAATCCGAGAACCGATATTCGGAGGGATTTCGCAGATTTCGGGAAGCTTCACGACCGAGAGCGCAAACGCGCTTTCGATTTCGCTCCGCTCTGGAGCGTTGCCAGTGGACTTGACGATTGTGGAAGAACGTTCGGTCGGGCCAGATCTTGGCGCTGACTCCATCCGCCGTGGCGTGTTGGCCGCGGTCATTGGTACCACTGCCATCCTCGTGCTCATGTTCCTCGTTTACGGCCGTTTCGGTATGTATGCCAACATCGCCTTGGTCATCAACGTGTTAATGATTTTGGGTGTGATGTCCTTTGCGAACGCGACTCTGACTCTCCCCGGGATTGCAGGATTTGTTCTCACCATCGGTGCGGCGGTTGACGCCAACGTGCTAATCAACGAGCGTATCCGCGAAGAATTGAAACGTGGACGTCGCGTCGTGCAGGCCATCGAGTTCGGTTACAAAGAAGCAAGCCGTGCGATTTTCGATGCGAACAGCACGAACGTCATCGCGGCGGTTCTGCTCTTCATTTTCGGGTCTGGACCCATACGCGGATTTGCGGTCGTTCTGATGATAGGTATCGTGACTTCTGTTTTTACTGCCGTGACCATCACCCGCATGTGGGTATCGCGCTGGGTCAAGCGGACCCGTCCCACTGAACTGACGATTTGAGGATATTGCCATGAAACTGCTCAAACTCGTTCGTGATGACACCAACGTCGACTTTTTGAAATGGCGCATATGGGCCTTTGCCATCAGCCTGGTTTTGATGGCAGCGTCAGTAGGCCTGGTTGCGACCAAGGGCCTCAATTTTGGCGTTGATTTCATTGGCGGTCAAATGATCCGCGCAACCTTTACGCAAAGCCCGACTGCGCCAGTTACCGAACTGCGCGAAACCGTGGGGCGTCTTGGTTACGGCGACCCGACGATTCAGCGTTTTGGCGCTGAAAATCAGGTTTCGATTCGCATGAAACTGCCAGAAGGCGCGGACAAGAATCCTGAATTGGCCAACGCTATGGCGGTCAAAATCACCAATAGTTTAAAGGCGGATCACCCCGACGTACGGATCGACGGCGTTGACTCTGTCTCCGGTAAGGTTTCGGAAGAATTGTTCGGCAAGGGTATCCTGGCCCTACTGGCCGCGATGGCAGGCGTTTCGATTTATATCTGGTTCCGTTTCGAATGGCAGTTCGGCGTTGGTGCAATATGGTCGCTGGTGCACGACGTCACACTCACCTTCGGTTTGTTTGCGCTTACGGGGTGGGAGTTTGACCTTAACATCATCGCCGCGTTGCTGACTATCATTGGCTATTCTTTGAACGACACCGTCGTGATTTATGACCGCATCCGCGAAAACCTGATGAAGTTCCGCAAGATGGAAATGGCATCGCTGTTGAATCTGTCCGTTAATGAAACCCTGTCGCGCACGGTGATGACCAGCGTATCAATTTCCCTGCCGCTGATCGTGTTGGTGCTGTTCGGACCGGACGTCATCTTCGGCTTCAGCATGGCCATGGCATTCGGTATTGTCGTGGGAACCTATTCGTCGATCTATCAAGCCGCACCTATCCTGATCTGGCTTAAGGTCGGCTCGCATAGCTTCGTCCCAACCGACGAAGGCACTGGGTCAAAGGCGGAGCGGGTAGGCGAAGGCTTTGGCGCACAGCCTTAACGGCTTAGCTACGCCTTATAATTTCCGGACGAGCCGGACCGCTTTGGCAATCCAGGCTGGGTCAGTCACAACTTGCTGTCGCGCGCCAGCCCCAAGCGGTAAAAGGTGAAGCTTCCCCGCGTCACGGCCAAGTAAGCGGCCAAAGATGAACCTTCCACCCGGACGCGGTACAAGCACGTCCAAGTTAAGTGCTGAGGCAAAGTCGTCAGGTTGAAGCTGCTCAAGCCATAATTCGTCGCCACACCGGTATTCGCCGGTTGTTGCTGCAATCCGAAGCCCAACCATGTTCGCCCCGACATTCGGGACCATGAGGCGCTCTTCCTTCGTCGGGGCGTGCGTGCCGTCCTCATGCAGCACGGCGGCGACCGGTAGATATTGCTGATCGGGCAGAGCAACGAGGTCGCTCGATTCTACACCTAGGGCCCCGGCAATGCGGTTAATCCAGATCAGCGATAGCACACGCATCCCAGTTTCGAGGCGACCAATGGTCTGCGCAGTCGTAGGCGGATTGCAGCGCTCGGCAACATCGGCAAGTGTCAGGCCCTTGGCCCGGCGAACATCTCGAAGTCGACTTTGCATATGACACTCCGTTACCAAATAGGTTTTTTCTTTCCTACAATATTTACCACATGGCAAGGGTGATTCGATCAGTCACAGGAGAACACTTATGCCCGCCAAGCCCTTTTCGAACCGCAAATTCCATGATCCACGTATGTTGGTTGAACAAGCTGTCGCCGAAGGCGGCGCAACCGTAAGCCATCGCACAGTCACGATTGACCTGTCGGAATCTGCCCTGTCCTGGCTGCACGCACGGGGTCATTTGTCGAAACGGCAAATGCTGGCCGGCGAAACGTTGCGCGGGGATTATGAATCTGCGGCGCTCGGGCCTCATGTCACGATGTTGTGGGAGGATCTGCCGTGTAGCCGACAAAAACGCGGCGCACCATCCGGGTTGAATCGTACTGAACGGATGATGGATGCAAAAGCACGATTTGACGGTGCACTGACTGCGCTTGGCCCCGATCTGTCGGATATCGCCTGGCGCGTCATTTGCGTCGGAGAAAGCGTGCCGATTGCCGAACGGGAAATGTCATGGCCCGTTCCGTCGGGGAAACTTGTGTTGAAAATCGCATTAGACCGGCTTGCGGCCTTCTATCGCATCCCGGGCTAGGAAGCCGATCCCTCGACCATCATCGCAAGTTCCAACCAGCGTTCTTCCGCCGCATCCTTCTCGGCGCGCAGGGCATCGGTTTTGGTGGTCAGCTCGGCAAAGCGCGATGGCTTCTGCGTATAAAGAGCCGGATCGCTCATCTCCATCTCGGCTGCAGCAACCTCGGCATCGATTTCGGCAATGCGCTTTGGCAGCAGGTCATAGTCGCGCTGATCCTTGTAGGTCAGCTTGATCTTCTTTGGCGCGGATGGGGCGGCCGAGGGTGGCTCAACGGAAGCGGCCCTATCGGCTTTCTTGGCATTCGGCTTTTCGCGCTTGTCGCGTTTTTCTTCCCAATCGGCATATCCGCCGGCTATGATGTCGACATGGCCCGACCCGTCAAGACCAAGCGTCAGCGTCACCGTTCTGTCTAGGAAGTCACGGTCATGACTGACAATAAGAACAGTTCCGTCATAATCGGCAATCACCTCTTGCAGCAGATCAAGCGTTTCCAGATCGAGGTCATTGGTCGGTTCGTCCAGTACAAGCAGATTGGCTTCACGCGCAAATTCGCGGGCAAGAAGGATACGCGATTGCTCGCCACCGGATAAAGAACCGATCTTTGCCTCGATGAGCGATGGGTCGAAGAGGAATTCCTTCAGATAACCCTGCACATGCTTGCGCACGCCGCGGACATCAATCCAGTCACTGCCATCGGCCAACACGTCGCGGACGCGTTTCTCGGGCGTCAGCAGCTTGCGTTGCTGGTCGATAACGATGCCGGTCAATGTCGGCGAAAGCGTAATGCTGCCTGTGTCGGGTTCGGTCTCGCCCGTTAAAATGCGGATGAGCGTCGTCTTGCCCGTGCCATTGGCACCCACAATCCCGATGCGATCACCGCGTTGAATGCGCAGTGTGAAATCTTTGATGATCGTCCGGTCACCAAAGCTTTTGCAAACATTCTGGGCACTGATGACAGTTTTCGTTTTGCTATCGTCGCTGGACGCGGCGAGCTTTGCTGTGCCTTGCGGGCCAATCATCGCCGCACGCGCGGCGCGCATTTCCCACAACTTCGCCAATCGGCCCTGGTTGCGCTTTCGCCGCGCGGTAACACCGCGTTCAAGCCAATGCGCCTCGATCTTCAGCTTGGCATCCAGACGGTCTGCGTTGCGCGCGTCTTCAGCAAAGACGCGTTCAGTCCACGCGTCATAACCACCGAAACCAATTTCGTTGCGACGCAGCAGCCCACGGTCGAGCCAGAAGGTTTGCCGCGTCAATCGCGTCAGAAATGTGCGGTCATGGCTGATGACCATGAATGCGCCGCGATAGCGTGTCAGCCATTCTTCGAGCCACTCGATGGCAGCGAGGTCAAGGTGGTTGGTTGGCTCATCAAGCAGCAACAGGTCAGGCTCACTCGCCAGCGCCCGGCAAATCGCTGCGCGGCGTTTCTCGCCGCCGCTTGCGGTCTTGGCTTCGCGGTCCAAGTTGATACCCAGCTGATCGGCAATGGCGCGCACTGCATATTCGGGCGGCCCTTTTTCGCCGTGAATGGCAAAATCGACTAACCGGTCAAAGGAGGTGACGTCGGGGTCTTGTTCGAGCATCACGATGTTGGTGCCAGGCACGACAACGCGGTTGCCTTTGTCCGCTTCGACCGTTCCGGCGACCAGTTTCATGAGGGTAGTTTTGCCAGCCCCATTGCGACCAATCAACGCCAACCGGTCGCGCGCGCCGATGAACAGGTCGATGTCTTGAAACAGCCAGCCGCCACCCTGTTGGAGCGCGAGACCTTCAAATGCAAAAATGGGGGGTGCTGACATGGTCACGGGCGGATAGGGCGAGGGCGGCGGCAATGCAACCTTCACTGTGCGATGGAACGCAAGTTGTTCGTACACACCCTGTCATGCTGAGCTTGTTCCAGCATCCTGCATGACGGGTACTTGGAAAAACTAAGACCCTGAAACAAGTTCAGGGTGACGATGTGTTAGGGGACGTGCCGCGCTGTCGAAGCTTCCCGTCATGCTGAACTTGTTTCAGCATCCTACTTGAGGCATCAAAGGAAAATTCGAGCCCTGAAACTCATTCGGGGGAGCAGGCGGGGCAGCCAGATCATGCGTACTATCTATCTCAACGGTCAATTTATTCCCGAAACCGAAGGTAAGGTTTCCGTCTTTGACCGGGGCTTCCTCTTTTCGGACTCCGTCTACGAAGTCGTCTCCGTTTTAGATGGCAAGCTTGTGGATTTCGATGGCCATGTCAGCCGCCTTGCGCGTTCACTTGGTGAAATCGGCATAATTGGCGCACCGGACGCGGATGATTGGATCACCATCTGCCGTGAACTGGTGGCGCGCAACAATGTCGAAGAAGGCATGATTTACTGGCAAGTCACGCGCGGCACGCCAGCCGACCGGGATTTTGTCTTCCCGCCAGCCGATACGCCGCCCACGATCCTTGCGTTTACGCAATCAAGGAAACTTGCCGACAGCCCGGTCGCGCTGCGAGGGCTTCGCATAATCACAAAGCCAGACCTGCGGTGGGGCAGGGCAGACATCAAGACGACTCAATTGCTGTATGCTTCCCTTATGAAAAATGAAGCGATTGCACAGGGCGCGGATGATGCGTGGATGGAACGCGATGGTTGGATTACCGAGGGGAGCGCGCAGAACGCGCATATCATAACGCACGAAGGCGTGTTGGTCACGCACCCGCTAAACCGTGAAATTCTGCACGGCATTACCCGCGCGTCGGTGTTGCCGCTGGTATTGCAACGCATTGAAGAGCGGTCCTTTTCAGTAAGCGAGGCGGAACAAGCTGCCGAAGCCTTTGTTTCATCGGCCTCAGGCTTTGTTATGCCAGTGGTGCAGATCAACGGGCACGCTATCGGTGATGGCAAACCCGGTTCGGCAACCGTTCAGCTTCGCAAAGCCTATATTGAATGGGCACGCCGGACCGCAATCTAAACGGTTGGCATCAAACGGGAGTATAATATGCGTAAATTGATTTTTGCAGCGTTGCTGGCCATCAGCGGCATGACGGCGAGTGCCGCAATGGCAACTCAAGTTAACATCACGACAGCCAACCCGGTCATTGACCTGACGATATCGGAATCGGTCGAAACCCGGCCAGACATCGCCACATTTTCAACCGGCGTTCAAACACTGGCACCAACGGCAAGCGAAGCCGTGCGGGCAAACAATGTGCAAATGGCGTCTGTGGTTGCGCGGCTGAAGAAGCTGGGAATTGCCGACCGTGATATCCAAACCACGCAAATCAATTTGAACCAGCAATTTGATTATCGTGATGGGCAGCAGATCTTCAAAGGCTATCAGGCATCGAACATGGTCAATGCGAAATTGCGCGACCTTAAGAAGCTTGGTGCCTTCCTTGATGCGCTTGCCGTTGACGGTGCGACCAACTTTAACGGTCCAACGTTCGGTATTGATGATGACAGTAAATTTCAGGAAGCTGCCCGAGACAAGGTATGGGCGACGGCAATGAACCGTGCGCGTAACCTAGCGCGCAAGGCGGGTTACGCCGATGTCCGCGTGCTGCGCGTCGAAGAAAATGATCAGGGACGCGGTTATATGCCGATGCCAATATCCGCCCGCTCGATGGATGCAGCGGCGGAAAAATCCACCCCGATTTCACCAGGTGAATTAAGTGTCGGTGCGACCATGTCCTTCACTTTTGAAATGGTAAGATAACGACTTGGGGCATCGCGCGGCATAACGCGCAGATGCCCCATTCACTTTGCGTTCAATGCCGCAGCCTTAGGGGGGCAAGAATGTTAAACCGAACCGTCATTTTAACCGTGCTCGCAAGTATCGCCTTGCTCGCCCCGGTCATGGCCGACCCGCGCCGCGGCGAACAGAATGAGGCGCGTCAGGATATGAAAGCGGGCAAGGTTAAATCCTTGCGCGAAATCGAGGCAAATATTGTACCCCGGATGCGGGGAATGCAGTATCTTGGGCCGGAGTATGACCCGAGCGCACAGGTGTATCGCCTGAAATTCATCAACCGTGACCGCGTAATCTTTGTCGATGTAGACGGGCGAACGGGCAGTGTGTTGCGGCAACGCTGATAGGATTTTGTGGCTGCCAACGAATATGCTAGCCACAATCCGACACACTTTTTTACAAGTTAAGGGGACATCATGCGCATCTTGATCGTGGAAGACGAGCCGACATTAGGCAAGCAACTCAAGTCAACACTCGAAGGCGCTGGTTATGCCGTGGATCTCTCGGTTGATGGTGAGGACGGCCATTATATGGGTTCCACCGAAAATTACGATGCCGTCATCCTTGATCTTGGCTTGCCGGAGATTGACGGGCTGACGGTTCTAGACCGCTGGCGTAAGGAAGGCCGCAAATTCCCTGTATTGGTGCTGACCGCACGTGATAGCTGGTCGGACAAGGTTGCTGGCCTTGACGCAGGCGCTGATGATTATCTCGCCAAACCGTTTCAAACGGAGGAACTGATCGCTCGGCTGCGCGCGCTCATCCGCCGTGCGTCGGGCAACGCGTCGAGTGAATTGAATGTCGGCGATGTCCGGTTGGATACGCGGTCAGGCCGCGTGACACTCGATGGCCAGCCAGTGAAGCTCACGGCACAGGAATATAAATTGCTTTCTTACCTTATGCACCACAAGGGCAAAGTCGTGTCGCGCACGGAATTGATCGAGCATATTTATGATCAGGATTTCGACCGCGATTCCAACACCATTGAGGTGTTTGTGACGCGTATCCGTAAGAAATTGGGACAGGACGTTATTTCTACTATCAGGGGCCTTGGCTACAGCCTTGAGGAACCCGTAAGCTGAACCCGCCAGTCGCCATTTCTTCTGTACCAAAGCCGCCGACATGGCGCAGCCAGTTCCAAAGCACGGGATCGCTCACCCGCCGGATGATTCTCACGGCGGCGGCGTGGATTACTATCCTGCT
>JANPKN010000175.1:0-4381 GCA_031426075.1 Sphingomonadaceae bacterium | reverse complement strand
ATGCCCTTTCGCTTGCTTCGGCTCATCGAAGGCACGGCGAGCAGAATGTCGGTCACGCCAAGTCGCTCTACCTGACCAGCCAATTCGCTTGAATGATAAACAGGGTTGCCGTCGAGTCGCTGACCGCGCAATCGGCTGTCGTCATCTACAAAACCCAAAAGATACATTCCGGGATAATGCCGGGTAGACAAAGCCAGTTGCTGCCCAGCACTTCCTGCACCGTAAATCAGCACGCGTTTGGGTTCGCCGTAAAAGGCGCGCTGTCCCAGAAGGTCACTGATGATGTAGCGCACGACAATGCGGCTTATCACCAAAGCCAGAAAGAAAAGTATCGGGACCAAAATGCCTATGGTTCGGGGGACGCCGGGCCAACCGATAACAGTGAATATTACGGTCATGATCGCCAGCAATATACCAATAGCGCGCGCAAGCTCGGTAATGGTACCTGAACCTGCGAAGCGGAAAATTGAACGGTATACGCCAAGCGCCAGAAAAATGGGGGGCCAGGCCAGGAAAGACACGATCAGGACGCTGCGAATGGACGCATTCCAAAGCTGCCAGTCGCCCAGCCGCAGCGAAAAAGCGAGCCATATCGCAAAAACGCAAATGATCGAATCTACTGCAAATGCAATGATCTTCTTGGCGCGGCGGTCAAGATTTGCCAGCACCGACAATCCTGCGATGATTTCAGCGGATACCCTATGCGCGTTGGACTTTTGTTTACGTGACATTTTCAGAAAGCATTCCACACTGACATTGTGCATTGTCTCTACATGATACTGCACGAATAGTTATGCGACAATTATAGTAATGCCACCCACCGTTCAAGCGGCTCAGAAAATACCGTCTTGGGCGTTAAAAATGTCGCTCCCCTTGGTTGCCCCGCTCGTTGTTTCCCAACACGCTTGGATATGCTCATCAATTGGCGTAGCAGAATAGAAACACAACAGTTGGGGCGAGTATGGCGACTGAGGCATCCAAAGTTATCGACATCAAAGACGCAGGAATGCCGCGGCGGTTGAGCCCGGAGGCGAGCCGGATGGCTGCACTGGAGGCAGCGCGCAGCTTGTTACTTGAAGCCGGTCCGCAGGCGGTGACTCTCAAGGCTGTGGCCGGACGCATCGGCCGCACACATGCCAATTTGCTTCATCATTTTGGATCTGCATCCGGGCTCCAGCGCGCGCTTGCTGCTTATATGGGTAACAATATCTGCAGCAAAATTGCCGAGGCTGTTGTGCAAATGCGCGGCGGGGTAGTCACGCCGCACGAGTTGGCCGACCTGATATTCGATCATTTCGATCGTGAAGGTGCAGGCGCGCTCGCGTCCTGGATGCTGCTGTCTGGCAATGAAGATGCGCTCGACCCGATTGTGGAGGCCATCCACAAGCTGGTCGATGAAATCGCTGAAGAGGGGCATGCCGATACCTCATTGCATGAACTTACGCTTGAGATGGTCCTGATGGCACTGGGTGACGCGTTGCTTGGTGGCCCCTTGTCGGCGTCGCTTGGTTTGCCGCGTGAAGCAGGGCGGCAGATTGCAGGCCGGAAATTGGCGGCATCGTTCGATGAATGGCAGGCGCAGCTTAAACCTTAAGGTTTTGAACCCACGCCGTAATACCGCCGATACCAGTCCGCGAACTTCTCAAGGCCCTCGGCCAGCATGACCTTGGGCTTGTACCCCGTCAAAGCATGTAGCTTTGACACATCGGCATAGGTCGCGGTGACATCGCCAGGTTGCATGGGCCGCATGACCTTGATCGCTTCGCGGCCAATAGCTTTTTCAAGCGTTTCTATCATTTCCATCAGACCAACGGGGTGGCTGTCGCCGATATTGAGGACCCTGTGGTCGCCGCGTGCAGGCGGATGGTCAAGTGCACCGATAATCCCGTCGACGATGTCATCGATATAGGTAAAATCGCGCGCCATTTGTCCATTGCCATAGACTTCAATCGCTTCGCCCTTCAGAATTTTTTGCGTGAAACTGAAATAAGCCATGTCGGGTCGCCCCCATGGGCCATAGACCGTGAAAAACCGTAGGCCAGTCTGTGGAAAGCCATAAAGCTTGGCATAAGATTGGCTCATTAGTTCGCATGCGCGCTTGGTCGCGGCATAGAGCGATACAGGGTCGTTGGCAGGCTCGTCTTCTTTAAAGCCTTCGCCGCCCATGGGCTTGTCACCGTAGACAGAGCTGGAGGAGGCATAGACCAGATGCTCAAAACCCTCTGCGTGCCGGCACGCCTCCATTACCGACAAATGCCCAGCCAGATTTGACCGTTCATAGGCAAATGGGTTTTCGAGGCTGTAGCGCACGCCCGCTTGCGCCGCGAGGTGCACTACGCGCACGATTTGGTTGTCGCGGACCAGCGCCCGCATCTTATCGGCATCGGCGATGTCGAGGCGCTCAAAGGCGAAGCTGTTGATTCCTGTAAAGGTCTCCAGCCGCGCCTCTTTCAAGGCAGGGTCGTAATAATCGTTGACGATATCGACCCCGATGACTCGCTCTCCGCGGGCCAGGAGCCGGTGCGCCACCGCATGGCCAATGAACCCGGCCGCGCCCGTCAGGAGTATCGGTGATGTCATATCCTAAACGTCCTTATGTGGCGGATGACTTGTGCGATAGCAGCGCTAGCTGGACCGAGATATAATCGATTTCATCCGCTGCAACATCGGCGTGACGACTGGGATGGTCAGCATTGTGCTGGCCACCGCCATCAACAGCAATGCGGTGAACGTTTCATTGGTTATAATCTGCTTATCCAATAGGATATTTGCAAAGATAATCATGATCAGTGCCTTTGTTTGCAGCAGCCAACCTATCAAAGACGCCTCACCCTTTTCCCATTTCAATATGCGCCCCGCCAGATGGACACCCGCAAGCTTTCCGGCAACCGAGGCGACGAGTAGCAACGCTGCTGCGGCAAAAACCGCAACACCGCCAACGTCCCAGTTGGTGCGCAGACCAGTGCTGAGGAAGAAGACGGGCATGATGGCGAACAATATATTGGCGCGAAAATCATCCATGCGTTTTTGGTCGAACCATTTGGCGTCCAGCACGGCGCCTGAAAGAAATGCACCGACCATATAATGCAAGCCCGCCCAGTCCGCCGCCAACCCAGCTGCGGCGAGCCAGACAAAGCCTACATACCAGCGGTCGTTCTCCGGAATGCGCCGCATCAATGCACGGACCAAATAGGCGGCGATGGCAAAAACGACCAAAAATACGCCCTGGCGTCCAATCCGCTCCCAATCCAGAAGGATAAGCGCAAGCACGCCCCAGATGGCAATATCGTCAAGGCTCGCATAACGCAGAACGCGTTGCCCAATGGGTTCGCGCAATATCTCTAGCTTTTCCATAAGCAGGATGAGGATGGGCAAAGCGGTCACAGCACAGGCCATGCCAATGCCCACTAACGCCTGCCAATATTGCCCCTTATCGCCAATCCAGCCGGGACCGGTGTTGAGCAGGACAAAGGCGGCAATGCTCCCAAATAACAAAGGCATGAACAAAGCGAGGCCAGACGTAATGCCGGTTTCGCGGCGCTTCTTCCAAGCTTCGGACAAATCCAGTTCAATGCCCGCAACCCAGATGAAAATCATGACTGCCCACCACGCGACACCATTTAGCGCCGCGATGACCTCTGGCCGGAAAACAAAGCTGTAATAGTCAGGAAAAGCTGCGCCTAAAACGCCGGGACCAAGCAGGATGCCGCAGATGATCTGCACCACCACAAGCGGTGCATAATATTCGGTCCGCCCAACGCGCCAGATCACATAAGGCACCGCGAAGATGAGGACCATGGCCACGAGGAACACCTCAGTGACAGTGACATTGGCCATAGATTGCTCCTCCCCCAGCCTTCAGGGGAAATGCCTAGCAAATGCTGTACTTTTGAATAGTGTGTTTTCGTATGTTACGCCGCGCGGCGTTGGTCTGTTGCGCGCAACCAGGCGCGTGCCTGACGCTGAGCATCTGCAATTTCGCGTGCGGTCATGTCGTCCGAAATATCGGCCCGGCACAGCATCGCCATTTCGCTGCCGTTCAGTGCGGCAAGATTAAACCACTTATGGGCTTCGATAAGGTCAACGTCGACCCCGCCGCTTCCCGTTGAATATGCCACACCGAGATCGTAAAATGCATCCACATTACCGCGCGCTGCGTCGGCGAGACGGCTTTCCATCAAAAAATCTGCGCTTTTGAAACTATTTGCCATGATAATCACCCCCACATTCCCACTGTGAGGTCAGCTTCGCCGAAGATGGATAACAAAAGGTTAACATAAACCGCGAAAACTGCATCCGATGTGGCAGTTAGTTTTTTGGCGCCTAAAGCGCGAGGTTGTCGATAAGCCGCGTTTTGCCGATTTTGGCTGCCGCCAGAAGG
>JANPKN010000174.1:0-8108 GCA_031426075.1 Sphingomonadaceae bacterium | reverse complement strand
GGCGGTCCCAATGATGTAGAATGTGTCGTGGACGTTGGCGACCCAGTCGCGCAGCCCTTCGTTCATCGCGTCTTTCAACGTGCCTGCGCCGCTGGTCACCGGAATGACTTCAGCGCCTAACAAGCGCATCCGGAACACGTTGGGCTGCTGCCGTTCAATGTCCTTGGCGCCCATATAGATGAAGCAGGGTAAGCCAAAGCGCGCGCAGACAGTTGCCGTGGCAACGCCATGCTGGCCAGCACCCGTCTCCGCGATGATCCGTGTCTTGCCCATACGAATGGCGAGCAAAATCTGGCCAATGCAATTGTTGATCTTGTGCGCGCCGGTGTGGTTCAGCTCGTCGCGTTTGAACCAGATTTGCGCACCTTTGCCCGTAGGCGCATCCTTGCGGATTTCCTCAGTCAAACGCTCGGCATAATATAATGGCGACGGGCGACCGACATAATGTTCAAGCAAATCGTCAAATTGCGCGGCGAAGGCCGGGTCTTGTTTCGCTGCGCGATATTCGCGCTCCAGATCGAGCACGAGTGGCATGAGCGTTTCGGCGACATAGCGCCCGCCGAACTGGCCAAAATGGCCACGCTCGTCAGGTTGGTTGCGGAAGGAGTTCGGGGTGAGTTCAGTGATTGTCATAGTCGCGCACCGCTTGGCAGAAGGCCGCAATCTTGTCCACATCCTTGATACCCGGCGCCGACTCTACGCCCGACGATGTGTCGACCAGATGTGCACGCGTTTGGCGAAGAGCCTCCTTGACGTTGTCGGGGTTTAGACCGCCTGCAAGTCCCCAGGGCAGTTTGTGTTTGTGTTCTGTAAGCAACGACCAATCGAATCGCGTGCCCGTCCCGCCCGGCAAAGCCTGCGCAGGCGCATCAAACAATATGAGGTCAGCGGCATCGACATATTCATCGGCATTTTTTAACGAGGCAGCATCTTTAACGCCAAAGGCCTTCCAGATTTCAATGTCCACAGCGGTTTTCAGGACGCGGAGCCACTGTGCGGTTTCCGACCCGTGAAATTGCACAATGTCAGGCTTTACGACCTCAATCGCCTTGGCGGTTAGGCCAGGTTCTGCGTTGACCAGCAACAGCACAACCTTCAGGTTCGCAGGCGCGCGCATCCGTAAGGCTGCTGCGTGTTCAAGCGCCACGTGGCGCGGGCTTTTTTCAAAATGGACCAGGCCGATATGCGACGCGCCCGCTTTGGCGGCGGCATCAACGCTGGCTTCGGTGCTGAGACCGCAGATTTTTATGTGTGTTGGCATGTTATCTGCTTTAGCGAACCCAAATCCTCCCGTCATGCTGAACTTGGTTCAGCATCTTACTTTTTAACACTGGGAATTAAGGCGCTGAAACAAGTTCAGGTGATGACCAAAATATTACAAACTAAAGTGTGCCCATAATCGCCCGTGCAGCGTCGTCAGGGCTCTCTGCCTTGGTAATGGGCCTTCCGATCACCAGAACGCTTGCACCATCGTCACGGGCCTGCCTGGGCGTCACAGTGCGCTTCTGGTCAGCGGCAGTTCCGCCAGCCGGGCGAAGGCCGGGGACGACAAAAAAACCATCTTTCCAAGACTTCTTGGCTGCCTTTACCTCATGCCCTGAACAGACGATGCCGTCGAGCCCAGCTTCCTGCGCGAGCGCAGCCAACCTAGCGACCTGAAGTGCCGGACTGTCCGCTACGCCAACACGGTTGAGATCATGGTCGTCCAAGCTTGTGAGTACCGTCACCGCAACCACTTTGGTATGCGCACCAGCGGCGGCTTTGGCATCTTCCATCATCGCGCGGCCACCGGCGGCGTGGATAGTAACGATGGCAGGTTCAAGCACGTTGATTGCCTGCATCGCCTTGGCAACGGTATTGGGAATGTCATGCAATTTAATGTCGAGGAAAATCGGCAGGCCCAGTTTCTGCACTTCATGGACGCCGTGATGTCCGTTCGCACAAAAAAATTCGAGGCCAAGTTTCACGCCGCCCACTTGGCTTTTGATACGCCGGACCAATTCCAGCGCATCATCCAGATAAGGCGTGTCGATTGCGACGAAGATCGGATTGGTCATATCGGGTCCACAGCAGTGTAGGCAGGAGGAGGGGGCACCGGAGGCGGCGGAGGAGCAAACGTCATTGTCCGCTGGTTTCCTTCAAGCGTCAATATACGGCGTTTCATGCGCCACACTTGCGTGCGATGGAGTATGTATATGGGCAAAAAGCCTAGCAGAAATGCGACGATGACTAATGCTGGTAATTTGGTGTCAAGGCGAAGCCCGCCCCAAAGACTGACGGACACAGGAGCCCAATTGTTGCTCGCAAACACAATCAGCCCGACAATGATTGTAACCCAAATCAGCGTTTTCAGAAATCGCATCGTGCGGTCTCTCCTTTTCACGCATACCTTATGGAAACTTTCCCCCTTTGGGTAGGGGGAAGTGCTTAGTCCTGAAAAGTGCGCTGAATAGGAGCGACGGAGTTACCCAAACACCCGATCAAAAATCGTATCAATATGCTTGAAGTGGTAATCAAGGTTAAACCGTTCTTCGATTTCCGACGCTGTCATCTTTGCGGCAACATCCGGGTCAGCTTTTAGCAATTCCATCAGTGACTCTGCGCCGTCCGATTCCCATACCTTCATCGCATTGCGTTGCACTATACGGTAGCTGTCTTCGCGGCTGATACCGGCTTGGGTCAACGCCAAAAGCACGCGCTGCGAATGGACAAGACCGCCCATACGGTCGAGGTTCTTCTGCATTCGTTCAGGATAAATGAGCAGCTTATCGATCACGCCCGTCAGTCGCCCAAGCGCAAAATCCAGAGTGATAGTTGCGTCGGGACCAATATACCGCTCGACGCTGGAATGACTGATATCGCGTTCGTGCCACAAGGCGACGTTCTCCAGAGCGGGCGTAACATAGCCCCGCACCATGCGCGCAAGGCCAGTCAGATTCTCGGTCAGCACGGGATTGCGCTTGTGCGGCATTGCAGAGCTGCCCTTTTGGCCTGGTGAGAAATATTCCTCTGCCTCCAACACTTCGGTGCGCTGCAAATGCCGCACTTCTGTCGCGAGCCGCTCAATGGATGAGGCAATGACGCCCAATGTCGCAAAATACATGGCGTGCCGGTCACGCGGGATAACCTGTGTAGAAACAGGCTCTACAGCCAGACCCAGCTTTGCAGCGACATGCGCCTCAACCTCAGGGTCGATATTGGCGAAGGTGCCGACTGCGCCGGAAATGGCGCAGGTGGCGATTTCTGCGCGGGCGGCGACCAAGCGTTCGCGGCCACGGGCGAACTCAGCATAGGCTTGCGCCAGCTTCATGCCAAATGTCACGGGTTCAGCATGAATGCCGTGGCTGCGGCCGATGGTGGGGGTAAACTTATGTTCCATTGCCCGAGTTTTAATAGCGGCGAGAAGCGCATCCATGTCAGCGAGCAATAGATCCGTCGCTTGAGTCAACTGAACTGCCAGGCAGGTGTCGAGAACGTCGGAGGACGTCATCCCTTGATGCATGAAGCGCGCTTCGTCGCCGACTTTATCTGCAACCCATGTCAGGAATGCGATAACGTCGTGCTTGGTCACAGCCTCAATTGCATCAATTGCCGCGACGTCTATTGCTGGATTGGTATCCCACCATTTCCACAAGGCTTGCGCGGCAGACACCGGCACAACGCCGCGCTCAGCCAAGGCGTCGGTGGCGTGTGCCTCAATTTCGAACCAGATACGGAAACGGTTTTCCGGGTCCCAAATCTTGACCATTTCGGGGCGGGAATAACGTGGGATCATAAGAAACGCTTTCTGCTTGGTTCGGGAGTCGTGGTCCCGTTAGCAGGCGCACCGTTGGGCGTCAAAAACGCGCGGCAAAAAAAAGGGCGCGGATTTTATGCCGCGCCCTTCTTCTCTAATCTTGTAAGACTTAGAAGTCGATCGACACTCGACCGTAAACAAACCGTCCGCTGAAACCGAATGGCGATTGCGAGCTGTACGGCAAGAAAGAGTTGTTAAAGCCATAGTTCACGCCATCCACGGTGCCAAATGGCAAGCGGTCTGGGTATACATCCAACAGGTTGTTTGCACCAAAAGCGATTGAGACAGACTCCACTGGCTTAAAACGGAACTCTAAATCGGTGACCCATTTTGGCGACAAGAAAATGTCACCGGGAACGTCGCCTGGCGCAAGTGCGATGTTGTTGTTGTTTGCCGCCGTCGAAAAGCCGCTCGGCAAGAACACTTCACCATAGCGGTTCGTGCGCAATGTCAGACCGAAATTGTCATAATCCCAGTCAAGTCCGATGTTCAGCTTGTTCTTCGGCTGGCCATCGGTGAGACGGAAACTTTCCTGGCGGGCGAACAGCCGTTGTGCGGTGAAGCCAGAAAATACCCGGCGGTCGGTGATTTTCGTGTTGTTGAGATTGTATCCGACGCTCAAGCGGAATTGGCCAAAACCGAATTCTGGCACGCGATAGCTTGCGACGATGTCGAGACCCGTTGTTTTGGTATCGATGCCGTTAATGAAGAAACGCGCTGAACTGACGCCGGAAACACCTGCTGAAGTCAGCAACGCCAGAACGTCAGCACCCTGAAGGTTCTCAGTGAGTGTGATGCGGTCGTTGATTTGAATGTTGTAATAATCCGCCGTAATGCTCAACCCACTGACCGGCGTGAAGGTTACTCCTGCGCCCAGGTTGACTGATTTTTCCGGCTCAAGTGGCTGTGCACCCAGCGCAATTGCGACGGGGGAAGTAACGGGGAATGTTCCGATTTCAATCAACACGCCGCCAACATT
Organism: Sphingomonadaceae bacterium; assembly: GCA_031426075.1. Lineage (GTDB taxonomy): Bacteria > Pseudomonadota > Alphaproteobacteria > Sphingomonadales > Sphingomonadaceae > Sphingorhabdus_B. The sequence goes on along the minus strand of JANPKN010000174.1, from coordinate 3,333 downwards.
GTTTGTCGAGGTCGTGGCAAATGATTGCTGCGCGAGGCTTGGGGCGCGAAAACCGGTAGAGACAGAGCCACGTAAAGCAACGCCATCGATAACTTCAAACCGCGCTGCGGCCTTACCGTTGACAGTGTCGCCAAAGTCGCTGAAATGTTCGTAACGGCCTGCCAGTTGAAGCGTCAGCCTGTCGCTTAGGTCAGCATCAAGCTCGACATAACCAGCAAAGCTGTCACGCGAAACGTCAGTGGCGTTGGCTGGACGGAAGCCTGGAAACACCTGCGCGCCACCCGCTGCGTTAAAGGGCGCGGCGGAGAACGGTCCATTGACGTAGCTCTGCAATTCGCCAGCCACGATCTTGTAGTTCTCGTTCCGATATTCGCCACCAAAAGCCAAAGATACGCTTTGTCCGATCCCGATATCCAAATCACGGCGCAGATCGAGGTTGACCGAAGTTTGGCCCGACCGCAAACCGCCTGAATCGAAACGACGGGCACTTGCTGCGCCCCCAAGCGAAGTGTTGACGGTGTTTTCGATGGTATAGTCCAGACGGTTCGACCCATAGACCACCGAGAGATCATAATCCCATCCGCTTGTGGCACCACGCAGGCCAGCGGCGGCCGAAATATCGACAATGGTGCTAGCTATTAGCGGAAGAAACCCGTCTGCATAAATAGGAACGAAGGTTGTGGTGGACGCTGCCCAATCGCGGTTACGTACATCTGACGAGCGGCGGTAGAATCCCGCGCCATTGCCATCACGCACACCATAGCTGCCAAAGGTATAAAACTCGGCGGTGTCCGAAAATTCATAGCCCGCGTTTACGAAGAAGTTCAGGTCCTTCGACACGCCGTCGCCATAACGGTGGGCATAGCGGTTAAAGGTGGCCTCACGTGGGTCGCCTGCGGCGAAATAATTGCGGCGGATATCCGGGCCAGAACGGTTTGTGGGCGAACGGTCCTTATATTCAGCTGTAAGGTTCAGATAACCGCTTTCGCCCAAAGGCAGACCAAAGTTCGACGCGAATGTATATGTGTCGCCGTCGTTTCGTTTGCGGTCATTGCCTGTGTAGGTAACAGTTGGGTTGTCAGATAGCCCTGTCGTCAACGACACAGTGTCCACTTGGCCAACATCCTCCATCTCGGTGATATATTTGCCAAATGTGGCTTGCGCGCGGCCTCCCATGCCTTTTTTCAACTGCACGTTGATAACGCCTGCAATGGCATCCGAGCCGTATTGCGACGCGGCGCCGTCACGAAGCACTTCTATACGTTCGATGGCAAGTGGCGGAATGGTGTTTAAATCAACTGCGGTCGAACCGCGGCCAACAGAACCATTGAGGTTGACGAGCGCAGATTGGTGACGGCGCTTGCCATTAATAAGTACTAGCACCTGATCCGGCGCCAAGCCACGCAATGTTGCGGGACGCAGCGAATCCGTCCCGTCAGTCAACGACGGCTGCGGAAAGTTGAATGAGGGCACAAGCTGATTAAGCAGTTTGTTCGTTTCTGTCTGGCCACTGTTCAACAGCGCATCGCCCGAAATCACATCAACGGGAACCGTACTGTCGGCAACAGTGCGATCGGTACGGCGTGTGCCGGTGACGATAATCGCATCTGCGCCAGTGGCTTCTTCAACGGCAGAATCTTGCGGCGCGCTGTCCTGTTGGGCAAAGGCCGGGCTTGCAGCTGCTATAAAAAGGGCAGTGGACGAGACCGTCACTGCGAGCGCAGACATTAGGTTGTGCGTTTTCATTATAGTTCCCCGATTTTGTTCGTATATTTGCTGTAAGGCCATGAATTTGGCACTTTAATACGTGATATTCCAGTAAAGTCGCAATTCTGAAACATTTTGCCGCAGACATGTGACTTTATGGCCACGTGCCTGTACGGCGAAATTGCATTTAGCTGTGGATTGCTGAAATCGTTGCTTTGCGACAGCAGAATGGCCCGCTATCGGATCACGAATGTCTGATATTGTTGACGCTCCCGCAGAAGAACCGTTTGACGCGATAGTCGATGCGCCGTTCGATGCTGCGTTGTCGGAGCGTTATTTAATCTACGCTATGTCCACCATCACGGCACGTTCGCTGCCCGATTTGCGCGATGGGCTTAAGCCTGTGCACCGTCGTTTGTTGTGGGCCATGCGCCTTTTAAAACTTGATCCATCGAGCGGATACAAGAAATGCGCGCGCGTCGTGGGTGATGTCATTGGTAAATATCACCCGCATGGGGATCAGTCTGTATATGACGCAATGGTCCGCCTAGCGCAGACATTTTCGCTTCGTTATCCGTTAGTCGACGGACAAGGCAATTTTGGCAATATCGACGGTGATAATGCAGCCGCCTATCGCTATACCGAGGCACGGCTGACGCGGACTGCCATTGAGCTGATGAACGGGCTCGATGAGAACGCTACAGATTATCGCCCGACGTATAATGGCGAAGACGAAGAGCCAGAGGTTATGCCCGGCCTGTTTCCGAACTTGCTGGCTAATGGCGCAAGCGGAATTGCCGTCGGCATGGCGACAAGTATTCCGTCACACAATGCAGCCGAAATAATCGACGCTGCGATGTTGTTAATTGACCAACCGCAGTCCAGCCACGAACAATTGATGGAAATTGTGCGTGGCCCCGATTTTGCCACCGGTGGTGTTCTCGTTGATAGCCACGCGGTCATCAGCGCGGCTTATGCAACCGGTCGCGGCGCGATGCGCGTGCGGGCGCGTTTCTCAAACGGCTGGCAGGACGATAACAGCTGGGAACCAACTGGCGTTGAAAAACTGACCGGTGGGACATGGCAGCTCGTCGTGTCGGAAATTCCCTATCAGGTGCAAAAGGGCAAGCTGATCGAGCAGATTGCCCAGCTTATTGCCGACAAGAAGCTGCCCATTCTCGACGATATTCGCGACGAAAGCGATGAACGGGTCCGGATCGTGCTTGTGCCGAAAAGCCGTAATGTTGACCCTGAAGATCTTAAAAACGCGTTGTTCCGCCTGACCGATTTAGAAACGCGTTTTTCTTTGAATATGAACGTGTTGGACGCCGACCGCACGCCTAAGGTGATGGGTTTAGGCGAAGTGCTGCTGCGCTGGCTGAAACACCAGATTGATGTGCTTGTCCGCAAGTCTCAGCACCGGCTGGAAAAGATCGACGCGCGGCTTGAGCTGCTTCAAGGTTACATTATAGCGTTTCTTAATCTCGACCGCATCATCGAGATTATCCGGACCGAAGACGAGCCGAAGCCAGTGATGATGGCCGAGTTCCAGTTGAATGACCGTCAGGCAGAAGCGATCCTTAACATGCGCTTGCGTTCTTTGCGTAGGCTTGAGGAAATGGAACT
>JANPKN010000173.1:0-8430 GCA_031426075.1 Sphingomonadaceae bacterium | reverse complement strand
CCAAGGCCGCCAAAATGGCTGCGGAAGCAGCGTAAGCCATTATGCCATTACACTTCGAACTCGTAACCCCTGAGAAGCTCTATCGCTCGGACGACGTCTATATGGTCGTTGTTCCGGGCACTGAGGGCGATTTCGGTGTCTTGGAGGGCCATAGCCCGATGATGAGCACGCTGCGCAACGACGCGGCGCTTGAGATCTACAAGACGCAAGGCGCAACGCCGGAGCGTCTGATGATCGCGGGTGGCTTCGCAGAGGTGAACGCGAAGGGCCTGACTGTTCTTGCGGAACGCGTCGAAGCTTAAGGCTCCACGCGTTAGGTCTCAGGGAGCTTCATCGCCCCAGATACGCGCCGTTTCGATGTAACCATAGCGCCCGTCGGTTTCGAAGCGGCAATAATCCTTATCGCATTCGTCGATGATGCCGACCACGCCGGGTTCAACGCGCCATGAAATATGTGCATTGGGCTCAGGCGCATCACGCAATGTTCCAACGTCTTTGCCGATAACGATGGCAGTCCGTTTGGGACTTAACAAACGAACATGCAACCAGCCTTGGTCGCCGTCGCGATCCTGAACCTTGCGCCATACGCTGTGTACGGCCACAACCTTCACGGGCAGGTTTTTACGCTTGTATACCCACGTTACCGGAAATTCCGTGCTCGGTCCCGTCCGCATGCGGGCCTCGGGTTCTTCAATCGATGCCCAATAAGGTGGCTTGCGCTGTGCTTGGCCAGCGGCAGAGGCTGCGCCAAAAAGCGTAAGCGCCACTGCTCCATAAACAACTAACGAACGCTGCTGATTCACCATAATTTTACACCACCAGACGGCCCTATACGGCAAGCGTCGCCGCCAGCGCAACCATCCTGTCTTGACCTTGCCGCGAATTCCGCTTTAGTCAGCCTATGCCAGAACTGAGCCGCATTGAACGTCCGTCTGTCCGTGTCACGCGCACATTACTCCCTGCTGTTGAAAAACGGATGGCCGAATTGTTTGACGCGAAGTTCAACGCGGATGACACCCCACTAACGCGCGACGCGCTCATAACAGCAATGGCCAATTGCGACGTGCTTGTGCCAACTGTGACGGATAGTATCGACGCAGATATTATAGCTGCCGCGCCACCGCAGCTTAAACTGATTGCCAGCTATGGCGCCGGCGTCAACCATATCGATCTGGCTGCGGCGAAGGCCAAAGGCATCATGGTCACGAACACTCCCGGTGTATTCACCGATGATACTGCGGATCTGACAATGGCACTGATCCTGAATGTGCCGCGCCGCCTTGGCGAGGGGCAGCGCGTCGTCCGCAGGGGCGAATGGCGCGGCTGGAGCCCAACGGGCATGGTTGGCCACCGCATCGGCGGCAAGACGCTTGGGATCATCGGTTTTGGTCGGATTGGCGAGGCTGTAGCCGTGCGCGCCAAGGCCTTTGGCCTTAACATCATCTACAACAAACGGCACCGCCTTCCCGCAAGTGTCGAGGACGAATTGGGAGTCACCTTTGAACCCGACATTGACCGGCTGGTGGCACGGTCTGACATCATCAGCCTGCATTGCCCGCTGACGGCGGAAACCGACAAGATTATTAATGCCGACCGCATCGCGCAAATGAAGGCGGACGCATATATCATCAACAGCTCGCGCGGTGAATTGATTGACGAAGATGCGCTTATTGATGCCTTACAAACAGGCCGCATTGCTGGTGCGGGGCTCGATGTTTACACGCATGAACCGGCCGTCGACTCCCGGTTATTCGCAATTCCCAACGTGGTCCTCCTCCCCCATTTGGGTAGCGCCACCTTCGAAGGAAGGGAAGCATCGGGAGAGCGGGTCATCACCAATATCCGGGTTTGGGCAGATGGCCACCGACCACCCGATCAAGTCCTTGAGGGCTGGCAATAAAATTGCCGCCCTTTGATTTAATCACTTGATTAAATTAGGGACGAACGTCCAGTCAGGGTCAACCGGCCTGAAGTGTCAATGCGCGAAACAGGCTACGATCAAGCATATCATCGAATTTGCAGCCCAACCGTTCTCCGTCTGACCAGACTGCGGTAGCGCCAATTGGCTCGCTGCCTGCAAGCCGCAACCAGAGGCGGTCGCCTGCCTTGACGCCGCCATCAAACAACACACGGCAGCCGTAAACCGAAACATCAACAAGCGATGCCGATATCGGACGTTCGGCATGCTTTCGAACGGCAACCTTGCCCAACAGCACAGGATGACGAAGTTCCTCGCGCTGCTCCAGCCTGGCGGGTGGCACTTTACGAAATTGAGACGTCGCGTAGCTCATGATGACCCCTTTGCCGCAAGGTTATGCGAACAAGGTCAATATTAGGTAAATGCGAAACGACGTCAGTCGCCCGACAGCAAACGGTCCATCAATTGTTGCACCGTGGGGACAAAGCCATTCGAATAAAAGGGATCTTTCCCGAACAGATAGGCACTGTGTCCGGCAAACATCAGGTTTTCATCAATCGGCGCGCCATGCGCGATGTTCTGAAGCGCCTTTTGAATGCAGAAGCTGCGCGGATCGGCGAGGCGGCCAGTGGAGTTATTGTCATGGTCCTTCCACGAAGAAAATCCACAATGCGACAGACAGCCCATGCAGTCCTTCTGATCCTTGCGGATGACTTCACCCGACGTTGGGGTCACGAACACCAATGAGTTGTCTGGGGTTTTCAACGCTACGGTAAATCCGCGCGCATCCCATTCGCGTGCCTTCATAAGGTCAGCCTGCGTGACCCAGAAATTTTTACCCTTCACGCCGACATCCAATTGCACGGTGTGTTCCGCATCAGCTGCCTGCACGTATGAAATCTGACGGTCCGAACGCGCCTGAAGCTCAAGCAGGAAGGGGTTGATCACGGCGCTGGAATAAAAGCCGGTGGGTGAAAACTGATGCAGCAACACGCCATCTTCCGGAATCTGAGTGAGCGCATCTTTCCAGCCGGTTGGGATTGGGCTCTCCTGCGTCAGCAAAGGCCGCGTGCCAAGCTGGAACGCGATCTGCCCAAGCTCTGGATTATCAATCCAGTCATTCCATTCGCGCAGGAACCAGACACCGCCAGCCATAACAATCGGCACATCATCGGATATGCCTTCGACACGCATGACCTCGCGCAAGGCCTTCACCCGTGGGTACGGATCTTCAGGGCTGCGCGGGTCTTCGGCGTTGGAGAGGCCATTGTGACCACCAGCCAACCATGGATCTTCATAAACCACAGCGCCGAGCCATTCTGGCACTTTGTGATAGGCGCGCTTCCACAAAGCGCGGAAGGCACGTGCGGAGCTGACGATCGGCAGATAATAAACGCCATATTGCGCGGCAATTTCGGAGAGCTTGTAAGGCATGCCAGCGCCGCAGGTGACACCAGTGACCATGCCTTGGGTCGCTTCAAGGATGCCATGCAATATGCGCTGGGCACCGCCCATTTCCCAAAGCACATTGATGTTGATTGCGCCGCAACCATTCGACATTTCATGTGCAAGCCGCACCTGCGCAATGCCGCCGCGAATGCCATATTCGACAAGCTCTTCATGCCGTTCAGCGCGCGTTTTGCCGTGGAAAACTTGCGGGATCATGTCGCCATTTTCGTCATAGCTGTCGGCGTTCACTGCCGACACAGTGCCGATACCGCCAGCGGCAGCCCAAGCGCCCGAACTTGCATGATTGGTCGCCGCTACACCCTTGCCGCCTTCGACCAATGGCCACACTTCACGGCCACCATAGATAATGGGTTTCAGACCCTTGAACACGATTACAACCCCTAATGTTATAGGTCAAAGCGCTGTTTACCGCGCTTCTCTTCAATTCCGCTATCGCAAATGTTCAGCTTTGTCGCGCAAAATCCGCACGCTTCATGGCCGAGCCATATAGCTGTCGGTAACGGGCGAACATCGTGTCTTCATCATATTGCGAGCAGGCCACTACGCGGTTTGCGGCACCCAAAGTTTCCCGAAGCGCAGCATCCATCGCCAAGTTATTGATAGCAGAAGTCAAAGCATCCTCATCACTGCGCGGAACGACAAATGGGCGGTTCTCGCGCGATACGATATCGCGGACGTCGCCTACATCAGTTGACACGATCGGCAACGCGCTTGTCATCGCCTCGACTAACGAGATCGGATATTGCTCGCTATCTGACGAGAGTGCAAATATGTCGAACAGACGGATATAGCGCGCGGGATCTCGCAAAAAGCCCGGCATCATCACACGGTCGGCGATGCCAAGACGTGATGCCTCTGCCAAAATCTTGTCGCGTTCGGGCCCCTCACCCACAATGGCGAGCCGGATGTTCGGGCCAGCGGCAGCAACCGCGCGCACAAGCCTTGGCAAGTTCTTCACCGTCCGCAGCCCTGCAATCGTACCAACGACAATTTCTCCGTCACGCTTTTGGAAACCAGGAAACGAGCCGCGTTGTGGGCGGCGGTTATAATGTTCGGTATCAATGCCGTTCGGAAAGCGCGCAATCTTCTCCAGCGGCTGATGCCAAACGGTACGCGCAATCTGCTCAAGTTTTTTGGACGGCACGACAAGCGCGTTGGACCGTTGCAGCGCGATCGTACGGTACCAGTTGCGGTGCCATTTCAACCGGTCACTCTCATCATGGTTGAACCCGTCCTCATGATGAATCAGCGGTGGCAAATTCATACTGCGGGTAAACAAAGTATGCGCCATCACCCCGTCCATCGCGCCCCAATTATAGCTAAGCACTAGGTGGAACTTCTTCATGTAATTTGCTAGGCGGCGATAGCGGCCCATGCCCGGCATTCCAGCGAACGAGGGCGCTGCGTCTTTCGGAAAACTTACTTTGATACGACCGTCTATGGCGTCAGCCGCACCTAAGGCGTCGCCGTCAGCCGACAGCACGGTATGTTCCGCCTGACCACCGAAATGGTTCATCAGTCGAGCCGTACGCGATTCCTGCCCGCCCGAATTAAAGCTGCTATGTAAATGCAGGATGCGGACTGCCGCCATACTTGCCTTTCCCCGATGTACCGCCCAGATGCGTTAGATGAATATGAAACCGTCCCCCTCCCCCTACCGTCCTGATCCGCAAATCGCCAGTCTCGGTGCAAAAATTGGTGTTGCCGTCCGTCCGGCGCACTTCCCGGAAACAAAGCTGAGGTTTCGCAATGACCGTTGGGCGGCGACGGTTGGGCTGGCGGAGTTAGACGACACGGCATGGGTTCGGCATTTTGGTCGATTTGAGCCGCTACCCGACAATATGCCTGAGCCGCTTGCCTTGCGATACCATGGCCATCAATTTCGCGTATATAATCCTGAAATCGGAGACGGCCGGGGGTTTTTGTTTGCGCAAATGCGTGATGGAAATGGCCGCTTGCTTGATCTGGCAACCAAAGGATCGGGCACAACCCCATACAGCCGACGCGGTGATGGACGCCTGACGTTAAAAGGTGGCGTTCGCGAGATTTTGGCGACCGAAATGCTGGAAGCGCTAGGCGTCAACACTTCCAGGACCTTTTCGATCATCGAAACCGGCGAAGAATTGATGCGCGGCGATGAACCGTCGCCTACGCGGTCGGCGGTGATGGTCCGGCTAAGCCACAGTCACATCCGTATTGGCAGCTTCCAACGCGTCGCCGCCGAAGGCGATGCAGAGTTCATGCAGCAATTGATCGCATATAGCTTAACGCAGTTGTACAAGGTCGCTCCTGCAGAAAATCCCGCGGCACAATTGCTTGCGCTGGTTGTCGAACGCGTCGCCGATCTTGCTGCATCGTACATGGTTGCGGGATTTGTCCACGGCGTGCTCAACACCGATAACATCAATATCACCGGCGAAAGCTTCGACTATGGTCCATGGCGCTTCACCGAATATTGGGATCCGCAATTCACGGCTGCGTATTTTGACGAATCTGGGCTTTATGCATTTGGCCGACAGGCCGAAGCGCTGCATTGGAACCTTGGTCAGCTGGCCGTGGCGCTACGTTTGGTGACGGAGGCTCCTCCACTGATCTCGGCATTGGAGCGATTTCCTGATCTTTACCAGCAGGCCGTTATCCGACGCTTTTTATGGCGTCTTGGCGTCTTGTCACGGGGGGTCGATCTGGACAGGCAATTGGTTGAAGCCGCAGAGCGCGCCATGTCGCGAGAGAAAATTCCGATTGACCAGTTCTTTTACGGCCATCGTTATGGGAACACTAATGCGTTCGAAACCCCCGGCGAATATCAAATGGCATTTGCGGAATTGTTGCGAGGATATGCACCTGCCAATTCGCAACGGGACGCCTATTGGGCCGAAGGTCGCACATGTTCGATGTTGATAGATGAGGTCGAAGAAATTTGGTTAGCGATTGTCGATAATGACGATTGGCAGCCACTTCTCGAAAAAATTTCGGCTATTCGGGTGATGGGTCACGCGCATGGAATATATAGCTAATCACCGGATGTTATTCACATTTTTACCTTATAAAAATTTTTTGAACGTAATCTCGTTTTTTTACACCTACCCGAAAGTAACCTTTGCCTGAACTGATTTCCCTCGAACCCGCCACCGGAGCCGAGCTTTGGCGCGGAAGTCCAAGTGACGTCAATTACGAAATCGAGATGGCACGTGCGGCATGGCCGTCATGGGCCGCGGCCCCGCTGGCCCACCGTATTGAACGGGTGCGCAGTTTCGCAAACCGGGTGCGCATTGATCTTGAGCTGTTTGCTGACCTGATCGCGCGCGAAACAGGAAAGCCCCTTTGGGAGGCGCGGAACGAAGTCGAATCGGTTGTTGGCAAAGTCGACATTTCTGTGCGCGCTTATGCTGACCGCACGGCGCAGCGACGGCTTGACGGAAAAGCAGGTTCGCGAACCGCTTTACGGCACAAACCGCATGGTGTGCTCGCAGTCCTTGGGCCGTATAATTTTCCAGCGCATTTGCCCAACGGCCATATCATCCCTGCCTTGATTGCCGGAAACGCGATCGTTTTCAAGCCATCGGAAAAAACGCCTGCTGTCGGCGCAATGCTGGTGGATTATTATCACAAGGCTGGCATTCCAGAGGGCGTAATGCGCATTGCCCAGGGCGGGCCGGACACAGGGAAAGCCCTGTCCACCCATTCGGGCATTGACGGGCTATTATTTACCGGATCGGCACAAACCGGCCTTGCACTCAACAGGCAATTTGCCCACCGGCCGGACAAGATTTTGGCACTCGAAATGGGCGGCAACAACCCTATCATCGTGTGGGATACCAAGGATATCCACAGCGCCGCCGTGTTGGTCGTACAGTCGGCCTTCTTGAGTGCCGGTCAACGTTGCACCGCCGCGCGCCGCTTGATCGTCAAACACGATCTATATGACGCACTGATTCCCGAGGTGAAAAAAATTGCCGACAGGCTGGTCGTAGGCGATCCACATGGTGAACCGCCGCCCTTCATGGGCCCAGTTATTGATAGCGACGTTTGCGACCGACTTATCGAGAGCTTTTTGGCGTTGATGGGCCGAGGTGGCCGCCCGATCCGATATATGGCTGTCCCTATCCAGGGAAAGCCATTTCTGACTCCTGGCATCATTGACGTGACGGATGTCAATGATCGACCGGATATCGAACTGTTCGGACCGTTGCTTCAAGTCATTCGCGTTCCCGATTTCGAAGCGGCCATAGCCGAGGCAAATAATACACGCTTTGGCCTGTCCGCAACTCTGTTGGGCGGGACGGCTGCACAATATGACCAATTTTGGGCAAATAGCCGGGCTGGCATCGTTAATTGGAACGCGCCAACCAACGGAGCGTCTTCGGCAGCACCTTTTGGCGGGATCGGCCTGTCGGGCAACCACCGCCCAAGCGCATATTATGCTGCTGATTATTGCGCTTATCCCGTCGTATCCTCTGAGAATGACGTTCCGCGCGCCGTAATCGGAATCGGACTTCGCGACGATGAATCTGTTGTGCCATCCGACGCGAAATGACGCCCTAATTTACCGCGCCATGACGGCGGTAAAGTTCTTCTAACGCGCGGCCAACTTATCCTGATTTGATGCTGGCAACGCTGTTGCCCATGATAGGATTATGGAAAAAGCACGCGTATATTTGGTGGGCGCTGGCCCTGGTGACCCCGAATTACTGACGGTTAAGGCCGCGCGGTTGATCTCTGCTGCCGATGTGGTGGTGCATGACGGTCTTGTTGACGCTGCTATCATGGCGCTGATCAACCCTGCGGCACGGTTGATTTCCGTCGCCAAGAGCCGCTCGCGCCATGCGGTTCCGCAAGACGGCATCAACGACATTCTTGTTCGCGAGGCACAAGCTGGCCACATGGTCGTGCGATTAAAAGGCGGCGACCCCTTTATATTCGGACGCGGTGGCGAAGAGGCGGAGGCCTGCCGCGATGCTGGCATAGATGTCGAGGTTGTCCCGGGTATCTCCGCTGCAATAGGCGGTGCAGCAGCAACGATGTTGCCGTTGACTCACCGC
>JANPKN010000172.1:0-5511 GCA_031426075.1 Sphingomonadaceae bacterium | reverse complement strand
ACGATGCAGTTTTGGAATATTTCAATAAATGCCGCGCCGCGATGGGCATGGGCGGCCTTCAAAACCTCGGGCAGGTTCTTCGATATGTTGAACCCGCGCGCCACAAAACGCGCACCTGAACCCAATGCAAAGGCGCATGGTGTCGCGGGCCGGTCAACCGACCCATAAGGCGTCGACGGGCTGTTGGTACCAATACGGCTGGTCGGAGAATACTGCCCCTTGGTCAGGCCATAAATTTCGTTGTTGAACAGCATGATCTGGCAATCGAGATTGCGGCGAAGCAAGTGCATCGTGTGGTTGCCGCCAATCGACAGCGCATCGCCATCGCCAGTGATGATCCAGACATCTAGGTCGGGATTGGCCAGCTTTACGCCTGTTGCCACCGCTGGCGCACGGCCATGAATGGTGTGAAAACCATAGGTTTCCATATAATAGGGGAAACGCGAGGAACAGCCGATACCGCTGATAAATACGGTATTCTCGGGCGTAGCGCCGATTTCGGGCATCGTGCGCTGCACCGCCTTCAAGATTGCATAGTCGCCGCAGCCCGGGCACCAGCGTACCTCTTGGTCGGTTTCCCAATCCTTCGGGCTTGTGGCTTTTACAGGGGTCATATCATTCATGATAAAGCACTCTCAATCGCAGCTTCGATTTCAGCGATGGTAAATGGCTGGCCTGATACCTTGTTCACAGGCCGCGCATCAACAAGGAACTGGTCACGCAATATGGTCTTTAACTGCCCTGTGTTCATTTCGGGCACGATGACCTTGTCAAAACTCTTGAGCAATTCAGCCATATTCTTGGGCATTGGCCAAATATGGCGGATGTGGATATGCGCTACGTCCACGCCTTCTGCGCGCTTGCGGCGGACCGCTTGCTTGATCGGTCCATAAGTTGATCCCCAGCCAACAACCGCAAGCTTTGCGCCTGCGGCACCCTGCTCGACAATCTGGTCAGGAATACTGTCGGCCACATTGTTCACCTTGGCCGAACGGATGTCGGTCATCGCCTGATGGTTGGCAGGGGCGTAGTTGATGTGGCCTGTGTCGACCTCTTTCTCGATGCCGCCAATGCGGTGCAGCAGACCGGGCGTACCGGGTTTCACCCAAGGGCGCTTCAATTTATGGTCGCGTGCGTAAGGTTTGAATCCGCCGTCTGGGACGCTCTCCAGAAACTCGACCGGGAAAGGCTTATATTCCGACAGGTCAGGCACCATCCAAGGTTCAGCGGCGTTGGCGATATAGCCGTCTGTGAGCAGCATGACCGGGGTCATATACTCAACCGCAATGCGGACAGCTTCCACCGCACAATCGAAGCAATCAACGGGCGAACGCGCGGCAATGACGGGCATTGGCGCATCGCCGTTGCGGCCATAGACGGCTTGATAGAGATCGGACTGCTCGGTCTTGGTAGGCAGGCCCGTCGAAGGTCCGCCGCGCTGGCTGTTGACAATGACAAGCGGAAGCTCGGTCATGATGGCAAGGCCCATGGCCTCACCCTTCAAGGCGATGCCGGGGCCGGATGAACTGGTCACACCCAATTGCCCTGCATAGCTTGCGCCAATCGCGGAACAGATCGCGGCAATCTCGTCCTCGGCCTGGAATGTGGTGATGCCATATTCTTTCAAACGGCTGAGGTGATGCAAAATTGCCGACGCGGGGGTGATCGGATAGCCGCCGAAGAACATCTTCAACCCAGCAAGCTGCGCGCCCGCCACCAAACCATAAGAGATCGATTCAGCCCCCGTAACCGTCCGATAAAGGCCAGCCGGAGCGGGAGCGGCATCTACGTGATATTGCTTCAATGGTCCGGCAAGCTCTGCTGTCTCGCCATAAGCATGGCCAGCATTCAGAGCGGCAATATTGGCATCGGCCAAAACCTGATTTTTCGCGAACTTTGCATTCAACCAATTGATAATCGGGTCACGATCGCGGTCGAACATCCACAATGCCAATCCGAGCGTCCACATATTCTTGCAACGCAGCGCGTCTTTATTGCCCATGCCAAATGGCTTCACGGCTTCAAGCGTCAGCGCGCTGATGTCGAATGCAAGCACCTGCCATTTGGCCAAGCTTCCATCTTCAAACGGGTTGCTGGTGTATTTGGCTTTATCAAGGTTACGCTGGTTAAATTCGCCCGTATCCGCGATAATCAAACCGCCTTCACGTAACGACCCGACATTGGTTTTCAGCGCAGCAGGGTTCATGGCAATCAGCACATCAGGCTGGTCGCCAGCAGTGTCGATGGCCGAGGAGCCGAAGTTGATCTGAAATGCGGACACACCGAAAAGCGTCCCGATAGGCGCGCGAATTTCAGCCGGAAAATCCGGAAAGGTCGCAAAATCATTGCCAGCCAGCGCCGAAGACAAAGTGAACTGGCCACCGGTCAACTGCATCCCGTCACCGCTATCGCCCGCAAAGCGGACAACAACCGCGTCGCTATGGACTGGCACATGCGTGTCTGAAGTATCGTTTTTGAATGCTGTGGCCATTCGTTTCATCCGTCTTTAAATGCAACTTTAATACAAATTCGCCTAATCTTATTCGGGTTGCACTGCAATGTTAGAAAATGTTTGATTGGTCGTAAGTACGGTTCGTTACCCAATATACTGGACCTGTCTCCTCCGCCGACCTATTAGCCGCTGAATATGGAGATTGAGATGACCGAGACCGCCCCTTTTGTCCGCCCAGATGTGGCCTTGTTCCTGCAATTTTTGAATGCAGTGCCCGGTCCGAAATTCTGGGAGGTTTCCGCCGATGAGGCACGCGCCATTACCGCTGCCATGCGCGATGTTGCCGATGCTCCGGTGGGCGAACTTGCGGTTATTCGAGACATTGAAATTCCCGGCCCTGCAGGAATTATCCCTGCCCGCCTATATGACAGCCGCAGCAACCGTGGCGCCGGCCCGGTCATGGTATTCTACCATGGCGGAGGTTTCGTGATTGGCAGTCTCTACACCTATGAGCCATATTGTGCCGAAGTCGCGCGCTTGCTTGACCTACCGGTCATCTCTATCGACTATCGTCTATCGCCGGAGTATCCGTTTCCAGCCCCTGCCGAGGATTGCGAAGCCGCAACCCGCTGGATTGCGACCAGCCCGGCGGAACTGGGCCTGGAGGTCACAGGCCTCATCACATCGGGCGATAGTGCGGGCGGCAATCTGACGATCGTCACGACGATGGCCCTGCGCGATAATCCCGCTGCTGTGCCTGTATTGGTGCAGTTCCCCATCTATCCCGTCGTTACGCTAGATCCCAATTGGCCGAGCATGCGGGAATTCGCCAATGGCTATTTGCTGACGGACGAGGCCATGGCGTTTTTCAGCGAAGGCCATGCGGCATTGCCGGGGGACTATCGTTCCGAACCACTCAATTTCCCGCAAGAAGGCATGCCGCCAAGTCTTGTCACCACTGCCAGCCTTGACCCCTTGCGTGATCAGGGGCAGGCTTATGTTGAGAAATTGAAGCAAGCGGGCGTCCGCGTTGAACATATCAGTGCCGATGGTAACATCCACGGCCATATCAACATTCGCCAAGCCATTCCTTCGGTTCAAGCTGACGTGGAAAGCTATATCACGGCGTTGAAGGCGTTGCTCGCTGACGTGACCAAATCCGCATGACCGCCACATTTGAAGACCTTCCCTACCGCCCTTGCGCGGGTATTATGCTCGCCAACACCCAGGGAAAGATTTTTGTTGGCCAGCGTTTGGATAGGCCCCAAGGGACCGAAGCGTGGCAAATGCCGCAAGGCGGCATTGATGATGGCGAAGACGCCCAAGCCGCTGCTTTACGGGAATTGTTCGAAGAAACCGGCGTACGCGCCGATCTGGTCGATATTCTGGCGCGCAGCCGAGAAGAACATTTTTATGATTTGCCGGACGATATGATCGGACGCATTTGGAACGGCAAATATCGCGGCCAGCGGCAGATGTGGTTTCTCATGCGTTTCAAAGGCACCGATACCGACATCAACATTGAGACCGAGCACCAGGAATTTGCCAGCTGGCAATGGATTGATGCCCCAATGTTGCCACAAGTAATCGTGCCGTTCAAAAAGCGGCTGTACGAAAACATTCTCGCCGAATTTGCCGACTTGATTTAGGCCGACTGTCGGCGGTCAGTTTGCCTTAGGCTCCGGCGTTGCGCCCAACGTCGCCTTCAGGTCAACTGCGCTTGCCTGAGCCTGCTGCTTCTGAGACGCCATGTCTATGGCCAGCGAAAGTCTCTCTGCGGGCGCACAATTGGCCCGGCACAGTGTTTTCAGCCGCGCGATGTTCTTCCGGGCCTGCTCCAACGCACCTTTTGAAATGAACGCATCGGCTTGCTCGCCAAGTGCGATTTGGTCATTCGGTTCAAGCTCAAGCGCTTCTTTGTAAAAGCCGATTGCCTTGCCATTCAGTTTTTGCGTTTTCGCGACACGCGCCATGGCGACATAAGCAGCGCGGTTTCGGGGGTCTACAGCAAGCGCGGATTCATACCAGCCCAGTGCACTGTCCAACCGGCCAGCGCCTGCCTCTTGATCCCCGGTTTTCACTAGCGCGACCGAACGCGCGTCAATATTATCATTCGACTGCCCGCTTATGCTGACGCTCGACATGACGGCAAAGGTAAGTGACAGGGCAATGGCCGCGGGAGAAAAGCGCATAAATGTTATCCAAATATTTTCGACCCGCGACGCTATCACAGCTTTTGGAGCCTCGCGAAGAAAAATCCGTCGCTGCCATCGTGTAATGGCGTTAGCAGCACGCCGTCACCATCCGGGCGGCCCATCGCAACGCCTGTTTCCACAGCGCGCCAACCATTATGCGATTTCAAAAACGCTGCCACTTGCCCCTTGCCCTCATTTTCAATGAGCGAGCATACCGCATATACCAAATGCCCGCCCCGCGCGACCATTTCCGAACCGATGTCCAGAAGCTTCGCTTGTTCATCGATAACGCGCTTTAACCGTGCAGCATCCAAACGCCATCGGGTTTCTGGGTTCCGCCGCCACGTACCGCTGCCTGAGCAAGGCGCATCGATAAGAACGAGGTCGCAGCCCCCCTTAAGATCGGACAACATCTCTTTTTCTTTATTGGGATTAAGCAACCGTGTTTCGACATTCGTTGCCCCTGCCCGCGCCGCCCGCGGCTTCAACTGGTCAAGTCGGTTGCGGTTGGTATCAGTGGCGACCAAGCGGCCATGGTTACGCATCGCAGCAGCCAGGGCCAGCGTCTTGCCGCCCGCACCAGCGCAGAGGTCAAGCACTGTGCCAAGCCCCTTTGCCTGACAAGCTTCGACAATAAGCTGGCTGCCCAAATCCTGTATTTCGACCTGTCCGCTTTCGACAGCGGGATGGCTGTCAATCGCCGTACCGCCGGGAAGACGCAGCGCAAAATCAAGCGCTGGCAGAACTTCCGCCTCGGGCAGCAAGGCGGCCACCTCCTCACGGCGCGCCTTCAGTGCGTTTACGCGCAAGTCCATGGGTGCGCGGTCAAGCAAAGACGCTTGCTCAATTTCATCAATATGTGGG
>JANPKN010000171.1:0-2834 GCA_031426075.1 Sphingomonadaceae bacterium | reverse complement strand
CTGAGCGTGCCCGCCAGCGCAGCCAGCGCCCAACCACGATCGGGGTCAGGCGTTTCGCGGAGATAATCGGCAATCAGCCGGACCTTATGGTCGCACGGACGCGCTCGGCCGTTGGTGCGAGCTGCACCAGTTGAAGGCACGGGCGCTTGATCTTGTTGGCCGCGAAGATGAGGATGAGGGCTGATGCAGGCATTTGCCGCGCTCATCGACGGGCTGATCTACACAAGGTCACGCGACCATAAGGTCCGGCTGATTGCCGATTATCTCCGCGAAACGCCTGACCCCGATCGTGGTTGGGCGCTGGCTGCGCTGGCGGGCACGCTCAGCATTGCTACTGTCAAATCTGCCGCGATCCGCGCGATGGCGGAGGAGCGCTTTGACCCGATGCTGTTCCGCATGAGTCGCGATTATGTCGGTGACACTGCGGAAACGGTCGCCCTGATGTGGCCCGACGTCAGCGCGGATGTCGTGGCGCCGACAGTGTCTGAAGTCATTGACCTGCTTAACAGCACAAGCCGCGCCCGCGCGCCAATGGTGCTAGCCGAACTGATGGACCGGCTTGATGCCAATGGCCGTTATGCGCTGCTGAAGCTGGCCACAGGTGGAATGCGCGTTGGCATTTCGGCGCGGCTTGCCAAAACTGCTTTTGGTCAGGCCTTTGGTCTTTCAGTCGATGATGTTGAAGAGGTGTGGCACGCGCTTCGACCGCCTTATGCCGAGCTTTTTGCTTGGGGTGAGGGCAAGTCCGAACGGCCAGACCCCGCCGACAGCGCATTTTTCCGGCCCTTCATGCTCGCGCATCCGTTGGAGGATGGTAACGTGCACCTGAATGAATTTGCTGCCGAATGGAAATGGGACGGCATCCGCATCCAGATCGCGTCAACGGGCGGCGAGACACGATTGTTCAGCCGTGGCGGCGATGAAGTGACGGCAGCGTTCCCGGAAATCGCCGCCGCTTTTGACGGCATCGGTGTGGTCGATGGCGAATTGCTTGTACGCGGCGATGTTCAGGGCGGGGAGGCAGCAAGTTTTAACGCCTTGCAGCAACGCTTGGGCCGCAAGAATGTCACCGCTGCGATGCAGGCGGAATATCCTGTTTTCGTGCGCCTATACGACATATTGTTCGACGGGGCGGAGGATTTGCGCAGCCAGCCGTGGACAACGCGGCGTGACCGGCTTGAGCTGTTCGCCGCCAAACTCGACTCAGTGCGATTTGACCTATCTGCGATTATCGACGCGCGCGACTTTGACCATCTGGCGGAAATGCGCGCGGCAGCGCGTGAGGCGGCAATTGAGGGCGTCATGCTAAAACGACGCGATTCACCTTATCTGGCGGGCCGCAAGGTTGGGCTTTGGTACAAGTGGAAACGCGAACCGCTCGTCGCCGATTGTGTGATGATGTATGCGCAGCGTGGCAGTGGGAAACGGTCGTCTTATTATTCGGATTACACCTTTGGCTGTTGGACGCCCGATGGCGCGTTGTTGCCCGTGGGCAAGGCCTATTCAGGGTTCAGCGATGAGGAGCTAAAATGGCTTGATCGTTTCGTCCGCAATAACACTGTCGCGCGTTTTGGCCCGGTGCGCGAAGTCGAAAAATCACTGGTGCTTGAGGTCGCGGTTGACGCCGTCCACGAATCGAAACGGCACAAATCGGGAATCGCCATGCGCTTCCCGCGCATCTCGCGCTTGCGCCGTGACAAGCCAGCCGATGAGGCGGATACCATCGCGAACTTGCGCGCGATGATTGGTTAGGGTCAAGACCCTACAGAAACGCCTTCACATCGGCCATGAAGCGGTCGAATTGGTCATGGTGTAACCAATGGCCTGCGTTTTCATATTCGACCACTTTTGCCGTAGGGAAATGCGCGATGCGGCCGTCTTTTTCTGGGTTCGATGCCCAGCTATTGGCACCATACATCAACAGCATCGGGCAGGTGATGGACTGCCAAATGGCCAGCAAATCCTCACGCGGCATATCGAATATCGCCCAAATGTTCAGGTAATTGTCGAACTTCCAACTCCAGCTGCCATCTTCGTTCCGGCTGATGCCGTGCACGGTCAGATGCCGCGCTTGCTCGTCTGTCAGATAATTGTTTTCGGTCTTCATCCGTTCATAGGCAGCTTCGATCGTGGGATAGCGCTTCGGCGTGCGGCCCGCGGCGTTGCGCTTGTCCTCAATCCATTGGCGGAAACGTTTTTGGATGCCGATGGCATCGCGTTCGGCCTGCATCTTTGGGGATAAGCCCAACCCTTCGATATTGACCATTTTCCGCACATTTTCAGGGAAAAGTCCAGCATAACGTGTCGCGATGTTGCCGCCCATTGAGTGGGCGATGATGCTGACTGGTGCGAGATTGAGCTGATGGATCAGCTGCGCCATGTCATAAACAAATGTCGACATTTCATAGCTGCCGTCGGGCGACCACGCGCTGTCGCCATGGCCCCGAAGATCAGGCGCGATAATGTGCCAATCATGGCGCAATTCCTCGGCTACCCAGTCCCAGCTGCGGGCATGATCGCGGCCGCCATGGACCAACAGAAGTGGCGGCGCATCGGGGTTGCCCCAGTCGACATAATTCAGCCGAAGGCGTTGCGAGATAAAGCTGTTCGTGATGGGGCCATACAAAGTCATTCGGCAGCCAGTAATTGCTCTGCGCCCCCAAGGTCAACCGATACCAGTCGGCTGATGCCCTGTTCGACCATTGTGACGCCAAACAAACGGTGCATCCGGCTCATGGTCACTGCGTTGTGTGTGACGATCAGGTAGCGGGTATCGGTCTCACGCGTCATCGCATCGAGCAAGTCGCAGAAGCGTTCGATATTGGCGTCATCCA
>JANPKN010000170.1:0-13459 GCA_031426075.1 Sphingomonadaceae bacterium | reverse complement strand
CGTCGAAGTACAGTCTGTGCCGGTACCGCTCGACTGCCGTGATGGATTTAACGAGGCCTATTATGGTCGGCCAGAGGCGTTTCTGCAGCAGGAAGCTAGACTTGCCTGCTCCAGTTGGAGCTTGGTGCCCGCAGAGGTGGTCGAACGGTTTGTTGACCAGCTTTCCAGCGATCTTGCGACTGGGGAATGGGACAAAAGATACGGCTATCTGCGTCGCCAACAGTATTTCGACGGACCTCTACGCCTAATAGTAGGAAATCCGTTCTAACAGGCCACCATGCTCGTTTCCCGCGGACTTCGCTCACCTTCTTGACGTTCCTTAAGCCTTTTGGGCTTTGTAAAACCTACCATTCGTTCAGTTCGCATTTTCCCACTGCCTACGACTGCTTCTGTTGACCAGCTTAATAGGTGCTAACGACTGGAAAGTTGTGGCAAGCGGACGTTTGATAACGCCTTATTGCATTCATTCTCGCAGTCGGTCAGGTGTTGCTCACAGGTGTTCAATCGAGGCTGTTGAAAATGAATAAATCCGGACGCACTGCAGTTTTGGCACTTTCTTTAATCGTCTATGGCTGCGGTGGCGGTGGCAGTGGCGGAACCAGCTCAGGAGGCGGAGGTGTTGTTGTAGTGCCGCCGCCATCCCCTGTGCCGCCTCCCCCTCCTCCGCCACCTCCACCTCCACCGACAGTGCTGACCGCAGTTGGCGGATTTGGGATGTTGGCGGAGTTTCGTTTTTACCCGACAGGCTACAATCAGAACGCCACCGATGTTGCTGCCAGGTCGGGCGACCGACAGGGACGATATCCGATTCAATCCGGGCAGGCCTTGTTCACTACTTTTTTCGGTACGTTGCCTGCAAACTATTCGGCGACCGATAAGCAGGCTTTTGGAATCGACGCTGCGGCCGGCATGTTCCTCGCCAATCGCGCGCCTGCAGACGCAACGGTTATTTCGCCGCTTACCACTCTGTTGGTTGGAGGCAATACGGAGGCAAAGTTGGAATCCCAACTCGGTATCAATGGCAGCGTGTTCGGCTTGTCGACAGACCGGGCGATCAAAACCTTCGTACCGCTGGATGCCCTAAATTCAAACGATGCATCGACGGCGGCGGATGGCGAGCGGCTGCTGGCGCACCATATTCGGGTGATGGCTGTCGCGGGAGCATTGCAGCACATGACTGGCGCGCCATCCGATCCTTCCGGTACGAAAATTTACAATTTTGACGGCTTGAGAGCTTATCTGGACGGCGTGGGCACGCAGTTTATCTTTAATAACAGCAACATGTCGGCGCTTTTAGGAACGGGTGGGGCGTTTCCGCGCCCGACTTACCGTTCAGATGTCATCAGCGCCGCCGCACATCTGGTAGATGCCTATGCGGCCACCATAGGCATTCGCATCGCAAACCGTCAGCAAGCTACCCGGTTCACGCTCGGTATCTGGGGTTATTTGGTGCCGACGCTCACACGCCTCTTACAGGCGAACGACGCCGCCACCGCAACGGAAATTCTGGCGGTAACCAATCAGCAAATATTGGACGCAACTGCGCGCTTCAGCGAGCAGTTGCCGTTCGATCCGAACGACAACTTCTTTCCGGCTCCCGATTTCTATCCTATAGTCAGGGGCGGCGTTTATACCGTGCCCGCTGTCGATGTGGGGTTCAATGGCGATGGTCCACTAAACAACAACGATATCCATATCGAGCCGAACCCAACAGACGCGAACCATTTTTTCCCCGGCACCAGTCAAGTCACCGCCGTCACTGTCCCGCAGGGCAATGCAAGTGAGGTCAGCGCTGTCCTGAACGGAGACGGCACGGTAACAATTCGTCCCGCCCCCTCTTTCACCGGCGTAACTTATTTTGATTACACGGTGCGTCATAGCCGCGGAGACATAAAGCAGGGCCGGGTTTATGTGATGGTGCGGTAAGGGGACAATTAGACATAACGCTTGCCAAATTCACCCTGACCAATCAGTTTTGTTACAGAGCGAATTCGATGGACGAACATCGCGTGCATATAGCGGTTGGAGGCGGCAGAGTGAGAACAATGTTTAATATTGGCGCGCTAGTCGCAACGATGGTGCTCCTTACAGCAACCCCGGCTGCGGCCAAGGTCGGCGACAAAGCTTGGGCACAATGTGTTTGGTCCAACGCATCGGAAAGTGCCTCTGCGTGGCTCAATTTGCCGTTGCCGACTTGGCAGACAAAATATGATGATCGGTCCATTCTTCTTGGACATCGGATGATCGCGCTGTGCGATGACTCAATTCCAGACCCACTTCGACCAAACAGGATGCCTAATTGGAAGGCTATCGCTTCGGCATTGAAAAGCACGAAACCAAAAACTCCGCCACCGTTGCAATCCAACGAGGCAGTGAAGCTGTGCACTTACTCTACCAGTTTGGATAACGTCTCGCAGACTTATTTATATGAGTTTTTGCGCACGATTGATGGCAAAGACAGGGTTTCTTTCCAGCAGTATTATGCGCATGACCAAGGAATGGCACTCAAGCTGCCGCAGGATTTGCGAATGGTGCCTGATAGCAAGCAAGAGGTGAGCCGCGTTTGCAAAATAATCAGCGATAGTGGCGATCTGACGGGCGCCTAAAGTGTGTACCCCATCATCCCCACAAATTTCTCGAACAGCTTCATCCACGGCACTTTGCCGTAATCTCCATATGTCCGCAATGTTGTCGTGTCCTGACGGTCCGCTATGGCGATATTGTTGGGGAGAGCGGACGTTCCACTGCACAGCAAAGCGCCGCCAGCCTTTCGACAAGCGGCGCTGCTTCTTGAGCTTGTGTCGTCAAGCGTAGGAGACAGTGATCTTCTGTCTGCGCTTGGCAGAACGAATTGCGCCGCCAACGAAGCCAAATCCCACGAGCATCATTGCCCAAGTGGTGGGCTCGGGAACGGCCCCGATGCCAAGGGTCACGTCGTCCCACCCGATTTGTCCAGTGCCACCGCTTACGAGCACACTCTTGCCGAGGCCGGCGAAGCTCACACCGGTCGAGAAGAACGCGCTCGGATTGGCTGGCGGATTGCCTATGGTTAGCGAGCCGAGCAGCGTACCTGTCCCACCAAGTCCGCTGTACACACTGAATGTACCGGGCGCGAACACGCCAGCTGAAAAGGTGAGTGAGGTAAATCCGGCTGCATAGTCAAGGACGCCGACGGGAGACGACGTGTAGGCAATATTCGGAACCGAGGTAGCACCAAAGTTTGCAGCTGTCGTAAACCCAGACCATGACGCGCCGCAATAGGCTCCAGGAACCGCAACCTGATCACCAAGATCGTCGAAATTACAGACAACCGTAGCGGCATTGGCACTAACTGAGGAACACAGTGCCACACCAGCAAGAAGTAATTTACGCATTTTTGAAACTCCCCAAAAAAAATAGCTTGGTCAACTGTAAAACTGAACCACCGCGACCTGGGATGCTTGCGATCCTCCGACCTTAATTGAATACTCCTTGGACTAGCTTGTTCAACTTCATAAAAACAGTTAATTGTCTCAATTTGATACACCTGTCGAGAGACGGCAATCGCTTCAATTGCGCAAGTCGGCGCTGATCAGCGAGTGTCCGCAACGTTGTCGTTTGCTCACTGCCCGCTGTGGCAGATTAGTTTTGGACAGCAGACATCAGATGTTTTGGTCACCATTGACCTTTAGGTTAAAGGACGAACCTAAAGCGCATGAAGAGGCAACATGTCCGTCAGCGAAAGATTAGCCGTTGCGCTGACATCGCGAGAATTAGGCAAGTCGACAAATACATGAGGTGAATGGCTGCACGAAGCCAAAGTGGGAGCTGGGCCAGATTCAGTCCCAATTTTTCGCCAAGCATCACTCCAAGCGAAAAGAAGAAAAACCACAGCATGAACAGGAATTGCGTCCATCCTCGAAACAAAAAAGTAACGATGTCGTGCAGTCCGCCGCAAATTAGAAACGTGACCAAAAGGGCCAGCCAGCGTGGCGCGAAACGACTTGTAGGACTGTAAACATACCTGCCAAGATAATACCCGAAAATTGGGTTCCAGTAACGCCAAAATCCGGCAAATGATCCAGCTCCGAATGAGCGTTGTAGCATATTCTCGAGAGAACCACTGCCGCCTAGCGAAACACCGTTTCTACGCTTCACATATTGGCCAAGCGAGATTCCCTTGCGCTGCCCTTCTTGATGTCCCATGCCGCTCTTCTATTGCAAGCTGCGTCGTGATTTGCGCGCCAGGTGACTGGCTTTGCATAACTTCGGAAGGTCCGCAACGTTGTCGTGTCCGGAACGGCTGGTCTCATCCCATCTATATCGGAAAGCTGCCCTTCGTTCAGCCGGTGCGCAACCGTCCGCTAAGCACGAATATCGCGCCGATACCGGACTGTCCGGATCGTTCAACACGGCCGCCGTGCGTTGACGCAGGCATTGGTATCGAAATTTTCCAAAGATTTTGGTGCCCATCCTTATCAGTTCGGATGCGCTACATACTCCCAAATTCCAAAATGTCCCAAAACCTATGCGGCTTAAGACCTTGGCGGCAGAGTTTAGCTGGGTCTGAGATCCGCTGGCATGGTTCAGTTTCTGTCGTCGACCCTGCGACAAAATTATTTTTTAAGAAAAAGATCGGCAATTGCGTCGATGATAGCGTCTGCATCAAGACGATATGCGCTGTAAAGGTCGGGGAGATCCCCGGTTTGACCAAACCGGTCGGTACCGAGCGGACTTACCCGCATACCCCGAACGCCGCCCAGCCACGACAGCGCCCCGGGCGACCCATCTATAACGGTTACAATTCCCGCATCCGGCGAGAGCACGGACAGTAAATTTTCGGCATGGCAGCTTCCGGAATTTTTGCCTGTCCAGCGCGCAGCTTTGCTTGCCGACCATTCGCGATGAAGCAGGTCTGGCGATGTCACGTTCAAAACCCCCAAGCCCGGAATATCATCCAACAATTGTTCGAATGCCGACAGAACTTCCGGCGCTACAACCCCGGTAAATGCAATGGCAGCATCCGCCCCTGTTGCCGGTGGACGCAACCAATATCCGCCCTTCAGCGCATCGGCCTCCCAATCATCATTGTTGCGCTCGGTTTGCACAATTTGCCGGGTGCTCAATCTCAGATAGACCGAACTGCCATCAGGCTTTTGCAAATGCTCAAACGCCCATCGCATAAACAAGGCAACTTCATCGGCGTAAGCCGGTTCGAAATACGCAAGGCCGGGCTGGCCCATACCGATGAGCGGCGTGTTGATCGACTGGTGCGCGCCGCCCTCAGGGCCCAAGGTCAGCCCCGAAGGCGTTCCGACCAGCAGGAAACGAGCGTCGGAGTAACAACCGTAATTCAGCGCGTCTAAGCCACGAGCGATAAAAGGGTCGTAAACCGTGCCTATCGGAATCAAACGCGTGCCAAAATGCGGGGCTGCAAGGCCGAGCGACGTAAGCAAAAGGAAAAAATTATTCTCGGCGATGCCCAACTCGATATGTTGACCAGCGGCATGTGCTGCCCATTTTTGCGCCGATGGAATTTTCGCATCGCGGAATATGTCGGCCACTTCGGACCGGCGAAATAACCCGCGCTGGTTCACGAAGCCGCCAAGATTGGTAGTTTGAGTCACGTCGGGTGCAGTGGTGACAATACGGTCCGCCAACGCTTCATCCGATTTCGCGAGATCAAGCAGTACATGGCCAAAGGCTGCCTGCGTCGATTGCATTGTACCTTGTGGCACCGGCAAACGCGTTGGCACTACCACTGGAAGCGGAGCCGATTCATGGGGCTTCTTGGCGAGGACACTCTGATTGACGAGTTCCCTCAGCGACGTCGCCATATTGCCGCCTAAACCAGCAAATGGCGCCCATTCCTGGCCTTTTTCAACGACCATCGAAATCCGCAGTTGCTCGATCTGCGCCGGATTCATCATTCCAGAATGATTGTCCTTATGCCCTGCAAGTGGCAGTCCGTAGCCTTTTACCGTGTAAGCGATGAAAAGAGTGGGCCGCTCGTCATTGGCGCCGTCAAACGCCTCCATCAAGGAGGCGATGCAATGGCCACCCAAGTTGGTCATCAACGCAGCGAGGCCATCGTCGTCGAAACTGTCGAGCAGTTTTTTCACATTTGGTTTGCTGCCGATGTCCGCAATCAACCGCGCACGCCAAGCGGCGCCCCCCTGATATGTAAGCACGGCGAATTCAGCATTTGGACAATTCTCGATCCAGTCCTCAAGCGATTTGCCACCGGGTCGCGCAAACGCCGCGCGCTGTAGTTTGCCGTGCTTCAGGGTGACAACGCGCCATCCGCACGTCTCGAATATATCGTCGAAGCGCCGAAACATCCGGTCGGCTGTTGTGCTATCAAGCGACTGCCGATTGTAATCCACGACCCACCAGCAATTGCGGATGTCGTGCTTGTATCCTTCAATCAGGCATTCATAGATATTGCCTTCATCCAGTTCTGCGTCGCCCATCAGCGAGATCATCCGGCCAGCTTCTGTTTCTTCCATCGAACCACGGGCAATAAGATAATCCTGCACGAGGCTGGAAAATGCTGTTATCGCGACACCCAGCCCAACCGAACCAGTTGAAAAATCGACGGGAATTCGGTCTTTTGTTCGCGACGGATAGCTTTGGGCACCACCTAACGCACGGAATTGTTGCAGTTGTTCAAGCGTTTGATTGCCGAGCAAATAATGAATGGCATGCAATACCGGACCTGCATGCGGCTTGACCGAAACCTTGTCCTGCGGTCGCAATGCGTGAAAATATAGTGCAGCCATGATTGCCGTCATTGATGCACAACTGGCTTGATGGCCGCCTACTTTAAGGCCATCGCGTTTTTCGCGGAGATGATTGGCATTATGAATAATCCATGCCGACAGCCACCGAAGGCGTGCATCGAGCGCTTCGATTGTGGATATTTTCTCTTCGCGCGCGTCGGATATCACTGTCGCCATATTGTTTTTCAATTTCCCAATTTCTTGAAATGCATCGCTGCCATAAAAACCAATGTCCTTGCAAACCCTGCGATCAACAAGCAAAATTTACCGTGGGTTCGTTGAATATTTTTCGAATGTCGTTGGCGCTGGCTTACCCGCATCACCAACCGTCATTTACAAACCTGCCATTGCCGCGTTAGTGACAGGGCAATCGAATGAGTGGGACGGGTAAATGGAACCGAACATCGCTGCATCGCAGGCCGATAACGGACCAAATGGGCGATTGTAATCATGACAATCGTAATCCTGATAATCTATGGGACCAAACGGAGGCTTGCCAATATTCAATAGGTCGAGCAAAATTTTCCGGTGGCAACAATCTTTTCAATCGAGAAGAAGGCGCCCCGCAATGCATAAGCGTCTGAAGCCAGTTGCTGGAGCGAAATGATGAAATTGGAAAACGACCCCCTTGCCGCATTCTGGATGCCGTTCACCGCGAACCGCGCGTTCAAGGCTACACCACGCCAACTTAAATCCGCCAAGGACATGCATTATATCAGCGACGACGGACGGCAGGTTCTCGACGGCACCGCAGGCCTATGGGCGGTAAATGCAGGTCATTGCCGCGCGCCCATTGTCGAGGCCATCCAGAAAACAGCAGCGGTGCTGGATTATGCGCCGCCGTTTCAATTAGGGCATCCGCTTGCTTTCGAACTTGCCTCGCGCCTCGCCGCGATAATGCCCGAGGGACTTGACCGTATTTTCTTCACCAATTCGGGTTCAGAATCGGTCGATACCGCGCTTAAGATCGCCTTGGCTTATCAACGCGCTATTGGCCAAGGAACGCGGACCCGGCTGATTGGGCGCGAGCGCGGCTACAATGGCGTCGGTTTTGGCGGGATCTCGGTTGGCGGGATTGTCAACAATCGCCGCCAGTTCGGGACGTTGCTGACTGGCGTCGATCATCTGCCGCACACACACAACCTGGAACACAACGCCTTTACCAAAGGTCGTCCGGAATGGGGCGGGCATCTGGCGGACAATCTCGAAGCCATTGTTGCACTGCACGGCGCGGAGACCATTGCGGCTGTCATCGTCGAACCCATGGCGGGGTCGACCGGAGTGCTCGTGCCGCCGATCGGTTACCTGGAGAAACTCCGCGAAATTACCAAGAAGCATGGCATCGTCCTGATCTTTGACGAGGTCATCACCGCCTTTGGCCGAGTCGGTGGCGCAACCGCCTCGGGGACTTTGGGCGTTGTGCCCGACATCATTACCATGGCGAAAGGGCTCACCAACGCAGCCGTTCCTATGGGCGCAGTGGCTGTCAGCCGCCATATTCATGATGGCGTGGTTGAGGGCGGGCCAGACGGCATCGAGCTGTTTCACGGCTATACGTATTCAGGGCATCCGCTTGCTGCCGCGGCTGGCTTGGCCACTCTCGATTTGTATAAATCGGAAGGCATTTTCGAAAATGCCGCTTCGCTGCACGGTTACTGGCAGGAGGCCGTCCACAGCCTTAAGGGCAAGCGGCACGTCATCGACATCCGCAACATGGGCATTGTTGCTGCAATTGAGATGGAACCCCATGCGGGAGGCGTCGGCAAGCGGGGCATGAGCTTGTTCCACAAATGCTTCGACGAAGGTTTATTGGTCCGCGCAACGGGAGACATCATTGCGCTGTCGCCGCCACTGATATTGGAAAAGACGCACATCGACGAAATGTTCGGACGGATTGCGGAACTGCTGGAGACGGTCGACTAAAATGAGAGGACAATCTTGCCCACATGCCGCTTGGTCAAAAACGCCTCTTGCGCCGCTACAATTTCATTTATCGGGTAAGTCGCCGAGACCAAGGGCCGGATTTCGTCGCGTTCGATGTATCCGATAAGGTTTTCGAACACATTTTGGTCCAGCACCGTGCAGCCGAACAGTCGCAAATCTTTCAGATATAATGTCCGAAGGTCAAGGTCGACGATTGGACCCGATATGGCTCCAGCCACGCCGTACCGCCCGCCGCGCTTGAGGGTATCGAGAATAGCGCCAAACTGCGCGCCACCAACGATGTCGACTGCGGCATCGAAATAATCGTTTCCAAACTCCTCCGTCAGAACGGAATCGCGGGGGACCACGGATGCAGCGCCCAATGCAATTAAGGCGCCCGCCTTGTCAGCACTGGCCATTGCCACCACTTCAGCGCCGCGTCGTCTCGCAAGTTGCACGGCCGCCGAGCCCACCCCGCCTGAAGCGCCAGTGATAAGAATGCGCTCGCCGTTCGCAAGGCCGATGCGCGAAAGCATATTTTCTGCGGCAGAATAAGCGCACGGAAAGCTGGCGAGTTCGGCGTCGGACAAGTCGCTTTCGATCCGGTGCGCATATCCGGCAGGAACCTTAGCATAGTCGGCAAACGCCCCATCCACTTCGGAACCGAAATAGAGGACATCGAAACGGGTTGCACCGCGAATCACCGGTTCGACCAAAACCCGCTCGCCTATCCGCTTTGCGTCAACGCTGCTGCCCACCGCCACAATCCGTCCACAGGCGTCGGCGCCCTGAATGCGGGGAAACTGGAACGCTGCGCCAGACCAGCCATCATCTTCAGCTCCGGGCATGCCGGTTGTTGCGCCTGCTTCGGTGGCTTCTGCAACAGCCTTGGAATACCATCCGATCCGCGTGTTGATGTCAGTATTGTTGACCCCCGCCGCGCCGATCCTGATTAGCACGTCATCGGGTCCCGGCTGTGGCACGGGGACATCGTTGCGCACGTCAAGCTTGTCGAACCCGCCGTTAGCGGTCAGCAAGACCGCGCGCATGTGGGCAGGAATTGTCACCCCGCCCGGTCCAGCCCGAATTGGTTGAGATACCATTTCTGGAAATTAATCACGCTGCCTTCCTGCTCCGAATAGCGGCCGGGGCGATAACGGCGGGACGCAATCCCGTTCTGGTTGTTCTCGGTGATTACTTTGTCCTGCGTCGTGGTGGCATGATAGCCCCAGATCATTTTGTCGATGTCGACCTCGGCCTCACTCGCGCGGCCATCCACCAGCCAGATCATTTCGACGTCGGTTTCCAACGCACCGCGCGGGGTGAACTGAAACAGTATGACGAAATGGTCATCAGCGACAATCTGGCTGAAAGGGCTGAAGCTTAAATGCATACGGCCACCGTCTGGCGTTGTCCGCTTGCCCATTAGCGGCGCGGGCGCGGTGCCGTCTTGCGTTTCGGAGACCCAACCGTCCTTGTTCATCCGCTGCATCAGCAGGCGCAGGTGACTGCTATCGGGCGCGTCATCAATATTTCCGATAGGGCGGCCCAGGGCGGCGGCGCGATCTTCCCATGCCTTTAGCTGCGGCGTAAAACTGGCGATGGCATCTGCCGGGCCAGAGCTTGGCCCTGCCCCCACGGCGACAATCGATTCTGACGCATGCATCGAACAGAATTCGGGATGTGACGGTACGCAGTGATAGCATTCGAAAAAATTCTCGACGACAAGTTTCCAGTTCGCGGTGGTGGGATAGCTGCCTGCGTGCGCAATACGTGCATCAGCGATACCGTGATAGTCGAGGATCGGCCCCATAGCGCCGAACGTCGCTTCGAAATCGACAGGCTGTTCCTCGCTCATATTGATGAAGATCAGCCCGTGAAATACATGGACGTGACAGGCGAACAGGCCGTTTTCCGCCTTGTCAAAATCTTCGGGCATCAGCCGCGCCGATATCAGGCGCCCATCAAGGCCGAACGTCCACGCATGGTAGGGACAAACCAGACGCGGAGCGTTGCCGCTTTCCGACTGACAAATGGTGGAGCCGCGGTGGCGGCAAACATTGAAGAAAGCGCGCACGCTATCTGCATTTTCGCGGATGACGATGATCTGCTCTTTGCCGACGCGGAACAGGAAATAATCGCCCTTGTTCGGGATGCGAGAAACATGCCCTGCGAGCAGCCATTTACGGCTGATAATCGCGTCCATATCGGCGTCAAACACCGCGTCACTGCAATAAAATTCTTGGTCAAAGCTATATCCTACCCGCGTATTTGCAGCGAGGCGGCTCATGAGTTCATTCTGCGACATCAGATTTTAATCCGTGCATTTGTAGGGTCATACATTGGCTTCATCGAAGCAGTGACGGGATAACGTACCCCAGCAATCTCAATTTCATAATCGTCCGCGCCAATCGGGCCGACCACGCCACCATCAACCGCGGTGACATAGCCAAGTCCGCACGCGCCGCCCAGAGTGTGCGTGTACATGCCAGAGCGGATGTAACCGACGATGCGGCTCCCCTGCCAAATCGGTTCATTGTGATAGAGCATCGGCATCGGGTCATTCAGCAGAAACTGAACGAGTTTTTGTTTAAGCCCCTCGTCTTTTTGCTTAAGCAACGCTTCGCGCCCGATGAAGCCACCAGCCTTGTCCATCTTGACCGCAAAGCCAAGACCAGCCTCCAGCGGCGTATCTTCATCCGTGATATCATGACCCCAGTGGCGATATGCTTTTTCCATCCGCAAGGCATTGAGCGCGTGATATCCGCAGTGCTTCAGGCCAAAGGCCGCACCCGCCGCGATAATCTCGTCATATACGCCTGCCATGAATTCAGTCGGAATATACAGTTCCCAACCCAGTTCACCCACATATGTAATCCGCGATGCGCGAATGACGGCATAGCCAAGTTCGATTTCCTGCGATGTCGCAAAAGGAAACGACTCGTGCGACAGGTCGTTGGGACAAATGGCTTGTAATAATGCGCGGCTGTTCGGCCCCATGAGCGATATTACACCCATGCCCGACGACACATTGGTCAGCACCGCATGCGCAGTTTCGGGCGTATGGCGTTTCAGCCAGTTGAAATCTTTGACCTCGGTTTCGGCACCCGTGACGATCAAATACGCTGTTTCGGAAAGCCGTGTGACCGTCAGATCAGCCTCAATCCCGCCTTTGTCATTAAGCCACTGGGTGTAAACCAATTTTCCCGGCGCCACATCAACATCATTGGCGCAAACGCGGTTCAGCACTGCACAAGCATCTCTGCCCTCAAACCGGAATTTGGCAAAGCTCGATTGGTCGAACAGGCCAACCGCCTCACGCACCGCTTTGCATTCGGCAGCATTGGCGTCAAACCAGTTTTGCCGGCCATAGCTATATTCATACTTTGGCGTACTGCCGGGTTCGCCATACCAGTTTGCGCGTTCCCAACCGAACGCTTCTCCAAAACATGCGCCGGCTGCCGCCAAGCGGTCGTGCAAAGCGGATTTCCGCACACCGCGCGCTGTTTCATATTGCTTGAATGGATAATGCGTCGCGTAAAGGAGACCCAAGCTTTCGGTCACCCGTTCACGCAGATATTTGCGGTTGATCTGGAAGGGCATGTTGCGGCGGATATCTACGGTCCA
Source organism: Sphingomonadaceae bacterium (assembly GCA_031426075.1). Taxonomy (GTDB): domain Bacteria; phylum Pseudomonadota; class Alphaproteobacteria; order Sphingomonadales; family Sphingomonadaceae; genus Sphingorhabdus_B. The sequence continues at coordinate 1,148 of JANPKN010000170.1, read as the reverse complement.
TAGGTCCGCCGGTGGAATGCCATCACGGATCCAGTCGGCCATAACCTTGCCGACGCCGCCCGCAGATTGCAGGCCGATCGAGTTGAGGCCGGCCGCAACAAAGCAGCCTTTTAACTCAGCGCTCTCGCCAAGATGATAACGCACGTCGGGCGTGAAGCTTTCTGGGCCGCAGAAGAATTTCTGAATACCCGCTTTTTCAAGCGCAGGAACACGGCGCATCGCGTCGATCAACAACGGCTCGAAATGTTCAAAACTGCCCGCAATTTCGTCAAAGCAGAAATCTTCCGAAATCCCATCCATTCCCCAAGGGCGGGCGTTGGGTTCAAACGCGCCAACGAGCAGTTTGCCCGCGTCGTATTTGTAATATCCGCAGTAATCATAGTCGCGAAGCACAGGCAGTGTGTTGTCTATCCCCTCAACACCGTCGAACAGCACATAATAATGCTCGCAGGCGTGCAAAGGTGCCGCCACACCCACGCTGGCAGCCAGATCGCGGGTCCACATACCACCGCATATCACGACATAATCGGCATCAATCGAACCGTCCGCGGTATCAACGCCCGTTACGCGATCGCCGTTATGGCGAATTTTGGTGACCTTCGTGTTTTCAAAAATCTTTGCGCCGCCAGTGCGTGCCCCCTTTGCCAGTGCCTGTGTGATATCAACCGCATTGGCATAGCCATCACTGGGAATATGGATTCCGCCGACGACATCATCGACGTTCACAATACCCGCCAGATCTTTGATTTCCTGCGGGGTGACGACATGCACCGGCAGGTCGAACACCTTGGCCATCGACGCGCTGCGCTTTAACTCTTCAAACCGCTCCTGGTTCGTTGCCATGGAGATAGACCCGCACTGGCGATAACCGGTGGCTTGGCCAGTCTCCGCTTCAAGCCCGCGGTATAGCTCTCCGGTATATTTGGCGAGCTTGGTCATGTTGATTGATGGCCGCAACTGACCCACAAGCCCTGCGGCATGCCATGTTGTTCCGCTGGTCAGTTGCTTGCGTTCCAGCAGGACGACATCGTCCCATCCGATCTTGGTCAGATGATATGCGATCGAGCAGCCGATGACGCCGCCGCCGATGATGACGACTTTTGCTTTTTTGGGGAGTTCCGCCACGTAAATTAGACCTTCATCTTCGC
>JANPKN010000169.1:0-13114 GCA_031426075.1 Sphingomonadaceae bacterium | reverse complement strand
CTTTTGACCGCGACCAGTTCCGCGCCCTTGGCGGCGAGTGCCTTGGTCGCACTTTCGACCCAGCCCTTGGTGTGAACCCAAGCGTCATAACCAATGCGCGCGCCTCTAGGGGCATGATCCTTCAGCCAGTCGGAGATGCTGGTTTGCGGCACACCGACGTATTGCCAGTTTTTGCCGTCAACCTGTTCTCGCACCTGAAGCGTGTAGCGCCCGTCGGTAAAAATTGCGGCTTCTTCGGAAAGCACGACTGCGGATCCCGCGGACCCACCAAAACCGGTCAGCCAGCCAAGCCTTTGCGCATAATCGCCAACATATTCCGACATATGTTCGTCGCAAATCGGCACGACAAATCCGTCGAGCTGTTCTTTCTTCAATTGCGCGCGTAGCGCAGCGAGGCGGGCTTCATAGGTAGACATTTCGGACTTCCGTTCATATGGATATGACAATCATATAAGCGAGGAAGTCGTCTCATGAAAGCACTGCTCCCACTCATTTTTGCAACCAGCGCATTATCTTCGCCCGTATTCGCCCAGAAAGAACCCATGACCGAAAAAGCCACTGCGCAAATCAAGCCTCCTGTCGCCGTTAAGCGCCCGCATCAGGCGACCTATCACGGCGTGACGATAACCGATGATTATCATTGGCTGCGCGATTCGGGATATCCGACGATTGATGACAAAGAAATCCTGGATCATCTGAACGCTGAAAACGCCTATTTCGAAGCGCAAATGGCCCCGCACGCCGCGCTGACCGAAACAATTTTTCAGGAAATGAAGGGCCGCGTCAAAGAAGACGACAGCAGCGTGCCGCAAAAGGATGGCGACTATATATATTGGTCGAAATTCGAAGAAGGCGCACAATATCGCAAGCATTACCGCAAGCCAGTCGCTGGCGGCGCCGACCAGCTTATCCTTGATGAAAATGAACTGGCGAAGGACAAGGCCTATTTCCGCTTGGGTGCCGCCGAGATCAGCCCCGATGGCAAGATCTTGGCCTATGCCTATGACGACAACGGATCAGAACGCTTTGACCTGCATTTTCGCGATTTGGAAACTGGCGCAAAATTGGCCGACATCATTCCCGGCACATTGTCCAGCATCGTCTGGTCGTCCGACAGCAAAGGCGTTGTCTATGGCCTCGCCAATGACAATTGGCGCACCGACAATGCGTGGTTCCACAAATTGGGTGATGAGCTCACGAAGGCGAAATTGCTTTATAAGGAGCAAGACATCGGCTTTGGCGTTGGCGTCGGATTGACCGCGCAAGAGGATTGGATCGTCATCGGCACGGGCGACAATGTCACCAGCGAAGTACGCTTGGTGCCAGCGAGTGACCCGACCGCGACCCCGATCATGGTGTCTCCGCGCAAGGCGGGGCGGCAGTACAGTGTGGATGTGCGCGATGGCACGTTGTTCATCCTCACCAACGACGACCATGTAAACTTCCGCGTGGCGACCGCGAGCATGAAGGCGCCCGGTGATTGGAAGACTTTGATCGGTGGGTCAGACCGCCATTATTTGACTGGCCTGTCGCTGTTCAAGAATTTCTACGTGACCGAAGGCCGCACCGATGGCCTCGATCAAGTTGAAATCCGTGATTATGCCGACGCGGGCAAAGTGCAGGCGATCAAATTTCCCGAGGCAAGCTATGACGCAGGCCTTGGCGACAACCCCGAATATGATGTGACGAAGCTTCGGCTTGGCTATGAATCGATGGTCACGCCGGACACGGTGTTTGATTATCATCTCGGCGATGGTCGCTTGGAAACGTTGAAGGTTCAGGAAATCCCAAGCGGATACGACCCTAGCCAATATGTGACGGAGCGCGTGATGATTACGGCGCGCGATGGCACCAAGGTTCCGGTGTCGGTCCTCACCAAAAAGGGTTTCAAGAAGGACGGCAGCCAGCCGCTCCATCTCTATGCCTATGGGGCTTACGGTTATGCCACGCCTCCGGGTTTCAGCGCCAACCGCTTGTCCATGGTCGATCGCGGATTTGCGTATGCGATTGCGCATATCCGTGGCGGCGATGACCTTGGATACCAATGGTATCTCGATGGCAAGCTGACAAAGCGGACGAATACCTTCAATGATTTCGTCGATGCAGCAAAGGGCCTGATCGATCTGGGCTTCACGGGCAAAGGCAAGGTGACGGCAAGCGGCGGCAGTGCAGGTGGCGAACTCATGGGCGCAGTCGTCAATCAGGCACCTGAAGTATTTGGCGCGATTGTCAGTCATGTCGCTTTCGTCGATGTGCTCAACACAATGCTTGATAAGGACCTGCCATTGACGCCAGGCGAATGGCCTGAATGGGGCAACCCCATTACCGACAAGGCAGCGTTCGACTATATCCGCAGCTATTCGCCCTATGATAATGTCGAGGCGAAGTCCTATCCGCCTATGCTGTGGACCGCTGGATTGAACGACCCGCGCGTGACCTATTGGGAACCAGCCAAGATGGTCGCGAAGCTCCGCGATATGAAGACCGACGACAATGTGTTGCTGCTTAAGACCAATATGGGCGCTGGCCATGGCGGCAAGTCAGGACGTTTCGAACGCTTGCGCGAAAATGCCGAGGAAGCTGCGTTTCTGATCTGGCAAATGGGGTTGGCCAAGACGGACAAATGACGCCGTTCGAACGCACCTTCACCGCGCACCCGGATGACATTGACGAGCTTGGGCACGTCAACAACGCCGTCTGGGTGCGGTGGATTCAGGATATGGCTACGTCGCACTGGCAGGCCGTTGCGGCACCAGAGCATATTGCTGCGTATTTCTGGGTCGTGACACGGCACGAGATTGATTATCGCGGGAACATTGCGGCAGGGGAAAGCGTCACGGCACGAACATGGATTGAAAGCCAGCCTAAAGGCGCACAGTTTGACCGGCGCGTCGATTTTGTCGATCAAAACGGCAAGGTGATTGTCCGGGCAAATACAACTTGGGCCATGATTGATAAGGCTACGGGGCGGTTAGTGCGCGTGCGGCCGGAGGTTTCTGCGCCGTTTATGGGGTGAAGGGCAGAGCGCATGACGGGCAGGCGTCAAATCTTTGCACGTTCATGCAAAACCGCCCTTACTCGTCCAACACATAATCCGGCAAGGACTGAAACGCATTGCGCAACGCCTCGCTCCAGCTATCCGAAATGCTTTCAAAATAAGGATCAGTAGACGTGATCCGCCGTTCGTGGAATGCAGCAAATTCGTCGTTTTTGTAGAGCAACACATCCAGCGGCATGCCGACCGACAGGTTTGCTTTCAACGTGGAATCGAACGACACCATCAGCAATTTTGTGATGTCCGCAAAGGACATGTGCGATTCAAACCCACGGACCAATATCGGCCGGCCATATTTGGTTTCGCCAATCTGGAAGAAAGGCGTTTCGGCGCTCGCCTCAATGAAGTTGCCTTCAGGGTAGATGAGGTAAAGCCGCGGCTCCATGCCTGCAATCTGCCCACCCAAGATCACGCTAGCGTTGAAATTTGGGGCTGGGCTTGCCGCAACTGGTCCAGTCAGTGCACGTGCGGAGATAGTATCGCGCAAGGTCGCGCCGATGATGTTGGCAATTTGAAACATGGTCGGCGCATCTAGTATCGACGGCTTCCGGTCGTTGGGGGCCTTGTTGCGTTCCTCCAACTGGCTGATCAACGCCTGTGTGGTCGCAAGGTTACCTGCTGTCATCATAGTGATGAACCGTTCCCCTGGCACTGACCAGCTAAACATCTTCCGAAAGGTCGAGATATTATCGACGCCCGAATTCGTGCGTGTGTCGGACATGAAAGCCATGCCCTTATCAAGTAACATTCCCACGCAATACGTCATTATTGAACCAATGGCCCCCGCCCTGTTTTTTGATTCCTACTGTTCGACACGCAAGGATACAACCATGCTCTTGTCGCGGGCACCAAATGACATGCCCGATATTGGCGCAGCATCGCGATAATCAAAACCTGTTGCCACGCGCACATAACGGCCATCGGGGCTGATGCCGTTGGAGATATCAAAGCCGACCCAGCCAAGTCCGTCCAGATGCGCCTCAGCCCAGGCATGACTTGCAGTTTGTTCAATTTGACCATCCATCATGAGATAGCCTGATACATAACGCGCCGGAACGCCAATGGACCGGCAGGCAGCGATGAAAATATGCGCATGGTCCTGGCACACGCCTGCACCAGCGGTAATGGCCTGTTCGGCGTTGGTGGCAACATCGGTGGCGCCCGTGCGATATTCAACGGTCGCAAGGATATGCGCGGATAATTCATGCAGCATGCCGATCTTATCGGAGGCGCTCCGGTCAATGCCGACCAGCAGCTTTTGAACGCCCCGTGCGGCCCCTGTAAGCTTCGTAGGGCGGCAATACGCCCACAAGGGCACATGACTGCGGTGGCGGCCCAATATGCCATGATTATCGGCTGTTTCGACGTGGCCAATGCAACTGATCTTGATCGCTGTGCGGCCTTCCTCGATTGAGATCAAAGTCACATGGTTATTATGCGGGTCGTCATGCTCCGCCTCTATCTTCCCGCCTTCAACTACCAATTGCCAATCATGGACGGTCTGCCCGGCACCGTTTTTGGGCCGCAGCTTCAACCGTTGCAGCGCGTAGCGCACAGGCTGATCAAATTGATATTCGGTGATGTGATGAATTGACAGTAGCATCAGTTGTTGAACCTATATTCCTGCTCCACCATCTGCGCGAGGTTCCGGTTCTGTGAGAGGAATTCGATCAGGAATTCGTGTAACCCGTCCTCCAATATCGACGCCGCAGTGAGTGCTGCAAAGCCTGCGTAAATGCGTTCGGCTTCGGCAAGGCTTGCCGACTGAATGCCGTACGACATTGCCAAATGCCTTAGATTGTCCGTCAGTTTGCCATAGCAAAAAGCAAGACTGCGCGGAAAGCGCCGATCAAGTATCAGAAACTCCGCTATACCAAGCGCGCTCGCCCTGCCTGGGTACAACCAGCGATAGGCACTATAGGCAGATGTCGATCGCAGGATCGTTTCCCACTGGATATTGTCGAGCGACGATCCAACAAACGATACCGACGGCAACAGGACATAATATTTCACGTCAAGCAACCGCGCCATGCTGTCTGCACGCTCGATAAAATTGCCGACGCGACTGAAATTGTAGCCGTCATTGCGCAGCATCGTGTTTTCCAGCGCACCGCGCACCATGGCGGTCTGACGCTCGATCAGGTCAATCGTAGCGGGTAGGTCCGCCTCACGCACTTGGCGTTTCAGGCCGTCATTGACGCAAATCCAGCATTCGTTGACAGCCTCCCACAATTCGCGGGTAATCGCCGTGCGCGTGGTGCGGGCGTTCTGCCGGGCGCTATCGATCAAATTACGTAAGTTGCCGGGGTTGCGCTTATCGCGCAGTAGATAGTCGACCACGTGCGCGGCATCATAGTCACCATGCGTGGCCCGGTATGCTGCGTCCATACCCAATGCCGAAAGTATCGATCGCCATTCGTCCTGCCGCCCGCTGTTGCGCGTCAGCGTGAATCGGTGTCCGGTCTCAATCAGCCGCGCGATATTCTCAGCGCGTTCAAGGTAACGGAAAAGCCAGAATATGCCGGATGCGGTTTTGCCTAGCATGTCACAGCCTCAATCATCATCAACAACCCAGCTGTCTTTAGTCCCGCCGCCCTGGCTTGAGTTCACCACCAACGACCCCTTGCGCAGTGCGACCCGCGTCAAGCCGCCGGGGGTGATATCGATCTTGTCCGGCGATACCAAGACGAACGGTCGCAGGTCGACGTGACGTGGGGCAAGGCCGCTATTGGCGAAAATGGGAATGGTCGACAGCGCCAACGTTGGCTGCGCAATATAATTGGCGGGCTTCGCAATTAGCTTTGCCCGAAACTGCGCCAGTTCTTTCTTGCTGGCGGCCGGACCAATGAGCATGCCGTAGCCGCCCGAGCCGTGGACTTCTTTCACGACCAGTTCGGACAAATGGTCGAGGACATAAGCCAGCGAGTCTTTTTCCGAACAGCGCCATGTGTCTACATTCTTGAGTATTGGCCGCTCACCGGTATAAAATTCGACGATATCGGGCATGTAACTGTAAATTGCTTTGTCATCGGCAATGCCCGTGCCAGGTGCATTGGCGATGGTGATTTTGCCAGCGCGATACAGGTCGAAAATGCCCGGAATGCCCAAAACCGAATCTGAACGGAAAATGAGGGGGTCGAGATAGTCATCGTCCAACCGGCGATACAGCACGTCGATAGGCTGATACCCCCGCGTTGTCCGCATGGCGACGCGTCCGTCAACGATGCGGATATCATGACCTTCGACCAGCTCAGCGCCCATTTGATCGGCCAGAAACGCATGTTCGAAATACGCGCTGTTGTGAATGCCGGGGGTCAGAACTGCGACCACAGGGTCGCCTTTGCAGGCAGGCGGTGCGACGCTGCTTAACGACGCACGCAGATTCTTGGGATAATCGCTGACGTTGCGGACGCGGATGCTGCTGAACAGTTCAGGGAACATGTTCATCATCGTTTCGCGATTTTCGAGCATATAGGACACGCCCGATGGTGTGCGGGCATTGTCCTCAAGCACCACAAAATCATCAGGACCCGTGCGCACAAGGTCAATACCGACAATATGCGTATAGACACCGCCCGGCGGCGTGAAACCGATCATCTGGCTGACAAAGGCGTCGTTCTTTTCAAGCAGTTCAACGGGCAGGCGGCCCGCCCGCACGATTTCCTGACGGTGATAGATGTCCTGTAAAAACGCGTTGATCGCGCGCACGCGCTGTTCAATGCCGCGTGACAATTTCGTCCATTCGCGCGCCGATACGATGCGCGGAATGATATCGAAGGGGATCAGCCGTTCCTCGGCCTCATCTTCACCATAGACGGCAAAGGTAATGCCGGTGCGGCGGAAAAACTCTTCCGCATCGCGCGCTTTTTGCTTGAGATGCGTGCCGTCTTGTTCGGAAAACCATTTGAAATAAGCCGCATAGGCCGCGCGCGGCGTCCCGTCCTCGTTCAGCATTTCATCGAAGCAGGGCGGTTTTGATGCCATTGATCAAGTATCTGCCTAAAAAAAATGCAGAGAACAAGTAACTTCGCAACTGCACAAAAATTAGGCAAATATAACCTTAGAAATCAATCGCAACGCCCTTTAATTCCCAGTCACCATAGCGGACCGGATCAGGTCGTTCCGCATCGGGCTCGGGTTCACGACCAACCTCTTTTGGTTCCGGGACCGGTGGACTTTTGGAGAGATACTCCGGCGCTTTGACGTGTGGTGGACGCGTGCCCATGATGTTAACTTCCTTGAGCGCAATAGCTTGTATGTAACATCGGCGTTCACTGACGGTTTTGCAAGGTGCGCGCGTGGATGGAAGCCTCCGCAGAACCGCTCTTCACTTGTTTCGCCTAGACGCCTAGTGCGCTTAGTTATGACTGAAGAAATTTCTGGCCTCCCGACCCGCCGCGCTGCCTTGCGCCTGCTTGATACCGTGATGCGTATGGGCACGCCAATGGACCAAGCCACGGCCAATGCGACCAAGGGCCTGTCGCCGCCCGACCGCGCCTTGGCAATCGCTATTGCGCAAGAAACGCTACGTTGGGCGGTCGATCTCGACCACTTGATCGACAGCAAGACCAAGCAAGCACTGCCCGACGATTCCAAGGCACGCATGGTACTTCGCCTCGCACTTGCGCAGATTTTGCGTTTGGGTACGCCCGCACATGCCGCAATCGCAACTGCGCTGCCTTTGGTCGATGGCGGCCCCAGGCGGCTTGTACATGGTGTGTTGGGGGCATTGCTGCGTGCCGAAGTCGCTTTGCCCGAATTGCCTTCATTGCCCGAAGCGGTGATGATGCGCTGGCATCCCGCATGGGGTGACGATATGATAGCCGGTGCGCAAAAAGCGTTGTCCGAACCACCGCCGCTTGACCTTGCCCTGCGTGAACCTGCGCAGACGAGCGCATGGGCGGAGCGATTGGGTGGCGTGAGCCTTATGCCCGGTCATGTGCGCTTGCCGCGCGGCACGGCGGTGGAAGAGCTTGACGGTTATGATGAAGGCGCCTGGTGGGTTCAGGACCTCGCGGCCAGCCTGCCTGCGCGGCTGTTGGGCAATGGCGCTGGAAAGCGCGCGCTTGATTTATGTGCAGCGCCAGGGGGAAAGACCATGCAGCTATCGGCGGCTGGCTTCACGGTTACCGCGCTCGACAACAGCGCGCGGCGTATGGACCGGTTGATGTCCAATCTGGAACGGACGCAGTTGAATGCGGAGCGCGTGAACGCCGATGTGATGGACTGGAAACCATCACAATTATTCGATGCGATCCTGTTGGACGCACCTTGCAGCGCGACCGGGACCATGCGGCGGCACCCCGATGTGTTGCAGCGAATCGATATGAAGGCGATCAACAATCTGGCGGCGATCCAAAGCGCGATGCTTGACCGCGCGGCAGGATGGGTGAAGCCCGGCGGCACTCTGGTGTTCGCCACCTGTTCGCTTGAACCGCACGAGGGTGAAGCGCAGGCCGAAGCGTTTCTGGCGCGGCATCCGGAATACACAACAAAGCCCGCGACCGCAGACGAGTTACCCAATGGCGTGGTAGCTAACGCAGCTGGACATGTCCGCACGATGCCGCCCATGTTGGCTGAGCAAGGCGGTTTGGACGGGTTCTTTGTGGCGCGGTTCGTTCGGGCAGCGTGATAACTTTGCAAACCTCAGGGTTACGGTAAAGTGAGGCGACGGGGGGGGGTTATGAACACTGCCACACCCACACTCACAACGGATCGCCTGTCCATTGAACCCATGACGCGCGCGCATTGGGCGGATTATGCTGCGGCTTGGGCTGACCCACGGATGACAGCGTTTATTGGCGGCGAACCCCGCAGTCGCAATGTGAGTTGGGGCAAAATGCTTCAGGGCATCGGTATGTGGTCGCTTTTTGGCTATGGCTATTGGTCGTTTGTGGAACGGGCAAGCGGACGCTTTGTCGGCAATGGCGGGCTGGCGCAGTTTGAACGCGGCATCCCCGAGTTGGACGATATTCCTGAGGCTGGCTGGGCGTTCACGCCTGATGCCTGGGGCAAGGGCTATGCCACCGAGGCGATGACCGCAATTCTGGCATGGGCGGACACGCAGGGGCTTGGCGAAATTCGCTGCATTATCGATACGGGCAACGCCGCATCGCATAATGTTGCGGGCAAACTTGGCTTCACCAAATTCGCTGAATCGCATGACGTCATCGGTGACCTGTTGATTTATCGCCGTGAGCCGCACCCAAGCGTGCGATAAGCTGTGCATAACGCCCTGCCCCGCCTTGCCCGCGGGGAATCCAGCGTCTAAGCGTTTTACATGACAGGCTCCGTCCGCATCGCGCCATCGATATTATCAGCTGATTTTGCGCGGCTGGGCGAAGAAGTGCGCGCAATTGATGCGGCTGGCTGTGACTGGATTCATGTTGACGTCATGGACGGGCATTTTGTCCCGAACATCACCATCGGCCCCGCTGTTGTAAAGGCGCTTCGCCCGCATAGTGCCAAGCCATTTGACGTCCATTTGATGATTTCGCCAGTTGACCAGTTTGTAAATGATTTTGCCGACGCCGGGGCCGATATTATATCGTTCCATCCAGAGGCTGGACCGCACCCACACCGCACCGTACAGTTGATTAAATCGCTTGGGAAAATGGCCGGTATCGTGCTCAATCCGCATACGCCAGCAAAGATGCTCGATTACTTGATCGACGACATCGATCTCGTGTTGATCATGAGCGTAAACCCCGGTTTTGGCGGACAGAGCTTCATCTCCAGCCAGCTACGCAAGATCGAAGCCGTCCGCAAAATGATCGAGAAAACCGGACGCGATATCCGGCTTGAAGTGGATGGCGGTATCACCACCGACACGGCGCCGCTCGCGATATCGGCTGGTGCCGACACGTTGGTCGCGGGAACAGCAACATTTAAGGGCGGTGAGAGCCAGTATGCTGCCAATATCCGGGCGCTGAGGGGTGAATGACCGGCGATTTTGAGGGCGGCACTAATCAACGGCAGACGGCCTTAATCGTCAGGCCAAAGGGCGCGGGCCAGAATATTCTCGAGCGCCTCTCTCTCGAATTCTACAAGCTGACATGGCGCACACCGCTGCACAGTGGCCGATTGAAGGGCAAGGTGCCTTTGCGGTTGCTTGCAGTGCCGCAGGACCCGCTGGAGGGCAATTCTGCCCGTGGCCAGGCCATACGCATAGGCAAGTTTCACTATCAGGGGTTCGAACAGCCATTTGACGGGCTGGATTATCAACGGCTCGATCTGCCGCCATCATTGACGGATTATATCCACCGCTTTGATTGGTTAAGAGATTTGGCGGCGGTAACCAATCGCGGCGAAGGCGCTCCGGTTGCAGCGCGCATTGCTGACGCATGGTTGCTGGCCAATGGCATGAAGACGCGTGAGCCGGCATGGCGGGTCGATAATTGTGCTTGGCGGCTTTTGAATATGGCCGCCGGTTCACCGTTTCTGCTCAGCAGTTCCGACCCTATTTATCGCTCGCGCGTCATCAACCATTTCGCGCGGGTTGCGCGGCATCTGGATCAATCGGCACCGCGGGCACAAAGCCACTTTGCCAAAACGGTCGGTTGGGCCGGCGTTGTTGCAGCGTCGTTGCTGCTACCCGAAGGCAAAATCCGCCGTGCGGTGGGTGAGGATGGCTTGGCTGATTCTTTGCGGGTAACCATCTTCCCCGACGGTGGCGTGGTGTCGCGATCGCCAATCCAGTTGATGGAACTCATCGGCCTGCTGAGCCTGTTGAAGAAATGCTATGTCGCGCAAGGCGAGATGGTTCCGGACTTCCTGGCCGAGGCCTTGGGTCGCGCGGTGCCAGCCTTGCTTGGCCTTACGCATTCCGATGGCGGTCTTGGCGCGTGGCAGGGCTCGGCGCATATCGCTGCCGACCGTATTGACGCGCTTGTTGCTGCAAGCGAAGTGCGCGCGCGACCACATCGCCAAGCTCTGGATTGGGGGTATCAGCGCGTGTCGGCTGGCAAATCGGTTTTGTTGCTGGATGCAGGGCCGCCGCCACTTGCGCGGCAATCTGCTTCTGACTGCGCCTCCACTTTGGCGTTCGAATTATCGCATAATGGGCAGCGGATTATCGTGAACTGTGGTGGTGCGGCGCTTGTCGGCGCATCCATCCCAATGGCTCTGGCACGTGGGCTTCGGACCACGGCGGCGCATTCGACCTTATGTCTTAATGATACCAATTCCACCGCGATTTTGGCTGGCGGGCAGCTTGGCAAAGGCGTGGCCGAAGTCGGGCTTGAGCGCCGTGACATTGATCAGGCGACCCGCATTGAGGCGAGCCATGACGGCTACGCCAAAAGCTTTGGCTATAATCACTCGCGGCTGCTCATAATGCGTTCTGACGGGATGGAGCTACGCGGCGAAGATACGCTGTTGCCGCAAGCCAAACCAAAGGACAATATCACTGCGCATGTCCGCTTTCATCTGGGGCCGGACATTGAAATCGTGCCTTCGGACAAACCGCAGACCGCTCTCCTGCGCATGGCCGACGGCAGCAACTGGGTATTCATAACCTCTGGAGGGATGTTGTCGGTCGATGATAGCCTTTGGGTCGACCAAAATGGCCGCCCGCACCCCACCCACCAACTTGTGATTGCTGCCGACACTGGTAAAGGGGGCCTCCATATCAGCTGGCAACTGCGCCATTTAGGATAGATGCATGCAAGACGTCGTTATTAAGCGGGCCCTTTTGTCGGTGTCCGACAAGGCTGGATTGGTTGAGCTTGGTCATGCGCTAGCCGCGCGACATGTCGAACTGGTGTCCACCGGCGGAACAGCAAAAACGCTGCGTGCGGCGGGTTTGACGGTCAAAGATATCAGTGAACTGACTGGCTTTCCGGAAATGATGGACGGACGCGTCAAGACGCTTCACCCGATGGTGCATGGCGGCCTGCTGGCGGTACGCGATAACCCGGAACATGCCGCTGCGATGGCTGAGCATAATATTGGGCCGATCGACCTTGTGGTGGTCAATCTCTACCCATTCGCGCAGACCGTCGCTAAAGGCGCATCGCGTGATGAAATCGTCGAGAATATCGATATTGGCGGACCGTCAATGGTCCGCAGTGCGGCCAAAAACCACGCTTATGTGACGATCCTGACTGATCCTGCCGATTATGACAACCTAATTGCCGAGCTGGAGGAAAGCGATGGCAAGACAAGCTATGATTTCCGTCGCAAATGCGCAGCGAAAGCCTATTCGGCGACGGCTGCCTATGACAGTATGATCAGCCAGTGGTTCGCCTTTGCTGACCAGCAACAATTGTTTCCGGACATGCTTGCGGTCAATGGTAACCGCGTGACCGAGTTGCGCTATGGCGAAAACCCGCACCAGCGTGCGGCGCTGTATGTGCCGGTCGGGCCGCACATCGCTGGCATCGCACAGGCCGAGCAAGTTCAGGGCAAGGAACTGTCGTATAACAACTACAACGACGCCGATGCCGCACTTGAGCTGGTTGCCGAATTTCGCGATGGTCCGCCAACGGTCGTTATCGTCAAGCACGCGAATCCCTGCGGCGTTGCCACGGGCGCAACATTGATTGAGGCCTATCGTGCGGCATTAGAGTGCGACAGCGTGTCTGCCTTTGGCGGCATTGTTGCCGTCAACCGCCCGCTGGATGCCGCCACGGCAGAGGCAATAACAGAAATATTTACCGAGGTTGTAGCTGCGCCGGCCGCCGATGATGCGGCCAAGGCGGTTTTTGCCAAGAAGAAGAATCTACGGTTGCTGCTGACCGGCGAATTGCCTGATCCAAAACGCGGTGGACTATCGATCAAGCCGATCACTGGCGGATTGCTTGTCCAGTCTCGCGACAATGGCCATGTCGCCGACAGCGAATTCACTGTCGTGACCAAGCGCGCCCCGAGCATGCAGGAACTGGCGGATTGCCGCTTCGCATGGACGATTGCCAAGCATGTCAAATCCAACGCGATTGTCTATGCCAAGGATGGAGCGACGGCGGGGATCGGAGCTGGCCAGATGAACCGGCGTGACAGTGCGCGTATCGCAGCGATCAAGGCAAAAGAAGCGGCTGAAACTTATGGATGGGCAGAGCC
>JANPKN010000168.1:0-2715 GCA_031426075.1 Sphingomonadaceae bacterium | reverse complement strand
GGGCTGGGCATGTTCAAATTCTGTGGCGAAAGAGGCAAAATTGTCCTTCAGAATGAAATTGATGACTCGCTGGTCAGGACGGAAGCCATATTTCAACGCTACTTCTTCGGGGAAAATCTGAACCTGTCTGATCGCCTCGGGCGGTAAGTCACGCAGTTCGCGGAAGCCGGAGATGCGTTGGCCGTTCAACAGGACAATGGGCTGACCACCCCCACGTCCCCGTCCTGAATTGGCCTGTGGTGCAACGGCGGCAACCAGATCGGTCAGCGAGGAAGCGCCAAGCGACGCAATGTCCGCTTCATTCAGTTCTTCAACCGGTGGGACATCTGTGTCCACTGACCCACGAATACGCTGTGCTGTCACGACGATTTCGCCGGAAGAATCATCTTCGACTGGTTCTTCGATTTCGTCATTGGAGATAGCGACAGTGCTACCGGTGCTTTGGACGTCGTCGTCCAGAGCCATTGCCGGGACAGCAGTTGAGGCGAGCAAAAGTGCACTGAAAGAGGATAATTTCATGGGGAGAAGCTCAGTTTATATGGTTATTACGACAGGGACATAACGCATTACGCAGCGTAAAGTAGGTAAACTTTGTCGCATTTTGTCGCAATAAAGTGATTACACTGTAGCGCTTCCCTTTTTCGAACATTAGGTTTACAGGCGCACCAAGTTTGAAATTTTGAAGATTTAAGGGGCCGAATGGCAAAAGAAGAATTACTTGAAATGCGTGGGACAGTCCGTGAACTTCTGCCCAACGCTATGTTCCGCGTCGAACTCGAAAATGGCCACGAAGTATTGGGCCATACCGCCGGAAAAATGCGCAAGAACCGGATCCGCGTTCTCGTGGGTGACGAAGTTCTGTGCGAATTGACCCCTTATGATCTGACCAAAGGCCGGATCACGTACCGCTTTAAATAAGGGCCACAGGCCTTGGGTCTGATCCCTCCGCTCGTGTTGGCATCCTCAAGCCCGCGCCGCCGTGATCTTCTCGGTCGCTTGGGTGTGGATCCCGTGCGGATTGCTTCCCCCGATATTGACGAAACTCCCCGCAAGGGTGAGGTGCCACGTGTGTACGCGCTACGCATGGCCGAGGAAAAGGCTGTTGCGGTTGCGCGTGACCCTGGCGAGATCGTGGTTGCGGGCGATACCACCGTTGCCGTTGGCCGCCGAATACTGCCCCAGGCAACGGACGCCGACGTGCAACGCGGATTCCTTAACCTTCTAAGCGGTCGCCGCCACCATGTCTTCAGCGCTGTTGCTGTGATTGATTGCGATGGCCGATTGCGCAGCAAAATATGCGACAGTATTGTTCGGTTCAAGCGTTTGTCACCTGACGAAATCGAAAGCTACATCGAAAGCGGCGAGGGGCTTGGCAAGGCCGGAGGCTATGCGATTCAGGGCAGGGCGGAGGCGTTGATCGACTGGATGGCGGGTAGTCATTCCGGAGTGATCGGCCTGCCTTTATACGAAACGCGCGCCCTGTTGCGGGCATCAGGCTACCCGCTTGCGTGAAATATGGCGTGATGATGCGCCGGGCGAGCGGCAGGCTGCGCTTGTTGAAGACGGAAATATCGTCGAAATCCACATCCAGCGCGAGGCGCTATGGGCGTTAGGCGAATGCGGGAGTGGCCGGATTGACCGCAAAACGCCGTCGGGTACATATGTCATATCGGACGATGGCACCGAGCTTTTGTTGCGCAGCAAAATTGGCGTGCCGGAAGGCGCGCGCGTATTGTTTGAAGTGACCCGCGAAGCCATGGCTGAACCCGGTCGTAATAAGTCTCCAGAGATATTGTTGCGCGAATACCTGCCTGATCCCCTTCCGGAGAAGGATGTGCTGTGGGACGCCCGTTTGGCTTCCCTAGGCCAACCTGTGGCCAAGGGATCAGTCGCTGAAGGCTTTGATCTCGCGATTGCCGGACAATCCCAATTGGGCGATGCTACCGTCAGCTTCCAACGCACCAAAGCAGGATTGATATTCGACGTGGATGGCATCGGCGATGCCTTTGCCATCAATCGTATCGCAGCGACCGAGATCGCGCGCATCCTGCGCCTGTATCAAGTCGGGGCAATGGTCATGATCGATTTTGTGTCGATGGAATCGAAGGTCCAGCGCACCCAGATCGCTGAAATATTTGATGCATCGTCCGCTTTAGATTCGCGGCCGTTTGAGCGCACCGCCGTCAACGGCTATGGCATGATGCAGGTGGTCCGCGCGCGGCCCAGGCCATCTGTCCTTGACCATCTGTTCGGCACGCGGATTGCGGCGCTATCGGTCGAAACGCAGGCCTATTGGCTGTTGCGGGCTGTGGCCCAATCATCGGGCTTTGGCCTGCGCACCGTGACGGCGCGGCCTGACGTCGCCATTTTGCTGCAGTCCGATCGATGGACGGAATGGCGGGCACAGGCGATGCGCCTTGCTGGTGCCGAAATGCGGGTGGTTGCAGATGAAACGACCGCAGGCTATGGGCATGTCCATGTCGCGCAAAGCTAATCAATGTCCTTTATGTGGCAAGCCACAACAGGCTGAATCCAAGCCATTTTGCAGCCAAGGTTGCAAAGATCGTGACCTGCTAAAATGGCTTGACGAAGGCTATCGCGTGCCGGGACCACTGGCAGATTATGAAGATAGCATCGGTTCCGATGGCGCCGACTGATTTTGCACTTGCCAAGATGCGCATCGCCTCTCTATAGGCTGCGCTCCCACGCGGTTTT
>JANPKN010000167.1:0-2678 GCA_031426075.1 Sphingomonadaceae bacterium | reverse complement strand
TTCGTGCAGTATATCGCGCCCTCGATCGCATTTTTACTGGGCGTCTATGTCTATGGCGAACCGTTGAGCACGACCAAGCTGGCGTGCTTCATCCTGATCTGGGTCAGTATCGCGATATTCTGCGCCGATGCCATCAAAACCTATCGGGCAGCTAAGGCTTAAGCCTTGTAGCGCCAGCGCAAGGTTTCCCCGGCATGGAAAGGCACAATCGAAACGCCGTCCAGCTCAAGCAGCTCTGGCACTGGTGTATCGACACGCTCAAGCGTTACGCGTTCTTCATTCAGCGGCAGGCGATAGAAACGCGGACCGTTTTCTGACGCAAATGCTTCCAATTTGTCGAGCGCGCCTTCCTCTTCAAAGACGGCAGCGTAGCTTTCCATCGCAAATGGGGCGTTGAAGATCCCGGCGCAGCCACAGGCGCTTTCTTTCGCCGATTTGTCATGCGGCGCGCTATCGGTGCCAAGGAAATATTTTTCGCTGCCCGATGTTGCGGCCTTGCGCAGGGCAAGCCGATGCACCTCGCGCTTGGCGACAGGCAAGCAATAGGCGTGCGGGCGAATGCCGCCTGCAAACATCGCATTGCGGTTGATGTGCAAATGCTGTGGCGTGATAGTGGCGGCGATATTATCGCTGTTTTCACCGACAAAAGCGACGGCATCTGCCGTGGTGATATGCTCAAACACAATCCGCAGTTCAGGCAAATCGCGCACCAGTTTTGACAGCGTCTGTTCGATAAACACCGCCTCCCGGTCGAAAATGTCGACATGTGAATCGGTCACTTCGCCATGGATGAGCAATGGCATGCCAATACGCGCCATATGCTCAAGCGCGGGCATGATGTTGGCGACGTTGGTAACGCCGTGCGCGCTGCCTGTGGTTGCATGTGCCGGGTATAATTTTGCTGCCGTGAACACGCCCTCAGCAAAGCCACGCGCCAGTTCTTGTCCGTCGGTTGAGTCAGTCAGATAGGCCGTAATCAGGGGCGTAAAGCTTATCCCTTGCGGCACGGCGGCCAATATCCGGTCGCGGTAGGCCGCGGCAGCTTCAACGGTCGTGACCGGTGGCGACAGGTTGGGCATGACAATAGCACGTGCAAACTGATTTGCCGTGTAAGGCACCACGCTTCGCATCACGGCGCCATCGCGCAAATGGACATGCCAGTCATCGGGACGGCGAATGGAAAGAATCGTCTGATCGGTCATGGCTTCCCTTTAAGCGCCCGCCACCCTATCTGTCACCTATGCCAAACACCCGCCTGTTCGATCGCAACATCATTCGCCTTTCTCCTATCGATGCAAGCGAGGATGTGCGTCAGTTTTTGCAAGGCCTGGTGACTCACGATACCACGACGGAAATGCCATTATGGGCGGGCCTGTTAAGCCCGCAAGGCAAGGCACTGTTCGATTTTATTTTGTGGTCCGATGGCGATGATGTTCTGATTGATTGCGAGAGTGAGCAGGCAGACGCGCTTGTTCGGCGGCTTTCCATGTACCGGCTTCGGCGTAAGATATCGATTGCCGCAGACCCTGCAACTGGCGTCTTTTGGAGCGCAGCAGGCAGCGGCGACCCGCGTCATCCTGATCTTGGCAGGCGCTCGCTTGGTGCAATTGCGGCGGATGATGTGGACGTCAGCGCTGCGTTTCGTGCCCATCGCCTGGTGCTAGGGATCGCAGAAGGTGTGGCTGAACTTGGAAGCGAGCAAACCTTATGGCTTGAGGCGAATGCAGCCGAGTTAAACGGCGTGTCCTTTTCGAAAGGTTGTTATGTAGGGCAAGAAAACACCGCGCGGATGAACTGGCGGCAAAAGGTAAATCGACGGATTGTGGTCGTGCCGCTAGATAAGGCCGATCTTGGCCGTCAGCGCTGTGCCTATCCGGATATGGGTCTGTCGGTGGAACTTCGCCGTGTAGAAGATATGGCGCACCTTGATCTGCCCGATTGGCAACGCGCTGCGCTTGGTTAGTCGAGAAGCTCCAGCTTCACCTTTGCAGTTCCACTGCGGTGCATATCTAGCTGCCTTGCGGCGGCGAAAGACACATCAACGATACGTGATTTTCCCCAAGGGCCGCGGTCGTTGATGCGGACAACGACTTCCTGACCATTGGCAAGATTGGTGACTGCGACTCTGCTGCCGAACGCCAAGGTGCGATGGGCAGCAGTGAAAGCGCCAGGGTCAAAGCGTTCGCCGCTTGCCGTGCGGTTTCCGCCCAGTTCGACGCCATAATAGCTCGCAATGCCAGTACCAATCTCAACGCGACTGTCACCAGCCTGTGCCAAAACGGGCAGCGCTAACAGCGCCAACATGAAAAAACTGCGTCTGTGCATAATGCCTCCCCAAGAGGCAAAGCGCATATACAATCGATTTCACGACTCCAATGGCCAAGCGATATGTTGCCCAGAACTTGCGGCTATCCGAAAACCTAAGGTTACTAAGTCGGTGTCTCGAAAACCATAAACTTACGAATGGCGATTGTGTAATAACAATGGTTTAGCCCAAAACTGCAACCAAAAACTTGACCCCGATTAAACCTAAAGCCTTCAAATCGCTGTCTTTTGAAATCAAAACATTTCAAATCGTAAATGGGCCATTTTACAAGTCAAAGAAATCACCGGTCTCGCGATGTTAGGCTGGCTATTTAAAAAACGCAGGAAGCTAGGCTGAAACTTCCGAGCACGAA
>JANPKN010000166.1:0-2610 GCA_031426075.1 Sphingomonadaceae bacterium | reverse complement strand
CGCTCGACACGAACGGGTTAGGGGCAAGTGCGGCCTTTGTCCGTGAGATTAACCTCTGCGTTCTATGCGCCTCTGCGTTCCAAAAATGGATTCACGCAGAGGCGCAGAGGACACAGAGAAGTAAATTTAACAATTCCCAGTTCCGTTCGTGTCGAGCGTAGTCGAGACACCGTGAAGGCGTAATCAACGCAGCCGCCCCGCACCCCATAAAAAAGGCCCGAACCATCTCGGGTCCGGGCCATGAGTTGGATGTTCGCGGGAGGAACATCGGGAGGTGGCGGGGCGAAAAAGGAGAGGAGAGAACGCCCCGCCACCAAGCCTTAGAAGTCAGTAGTTGTACGCGCGCTCGCCATGTTCGGTGAGGTCGAGGCCTTCACGTTCGGCATCTTCGGTTGGACGAAGGCCGGTGGTGAATTTCAGCGCGTAGAACAGAATGGCCGAGACAACGCCTGTCCAGATGACCGTCGTGCCGACCGCCCAGATCTGCGTCATCACTTGGCCAGCCATGTCATATTCCCCCGGAACCGCTGGGAATACGGTGTAATCGAACCAGCCCTGACCGCCCAAAGCGGGGTCAGCGACAATGCCAGTGCCAATCGCGCCGACGATGCCGCCAATGCCGTGCACGCCAAAGACGTCGAGCGTATCATCATAGCCAAGCTTGTTCTTCACATAAGCGACGAACACATAGCAGAGGCCCGATGCGGTAAAGCCAAGCAGGATGGATGTCATCGGTGCCGCAAAGCCGCTGGCGGGTGTAATGGCGACGAGGCCAGCAACTGCGCCAGTGACAGCGCCAAGCAACGAAGGCTTGCCATGGTGGAACTGTTCAATCAGGCACCATGCCACCGCGGCAGCAGCCGTTGCGACGAAGGTGTTGATGAACGCCAGAGCCGCAAGGCCGTTGGCTTCCAGATTGGAGCCAGCGTTGAAGCCGAACCAGCCCACCCACAGAAGCGATGCGCCGATCATTGTCATTGTCATCGAATGCGGCGGGGTTGCTTCCTTGCCATGGCCGACGCGCTTGCCGACGATGAGGCAGCCGACGAGGCCAGCAACACCAGCGTTGATGTGGACAACGGTGCCGCCAGCAAAATCAAGCGCGCCCCAGCCCCACAACAGGCCCATATCGGTTGGTGCATCGACGAGGAAATCTGGTCCTGCCCAATACCAAACCATATGCGCAATGGGGAAATATGCGAAGGTCAGCCACAAAACCGTGAAGATCATCAACGGCGTGAACTTGATCCGCTCTGCAAATGCCCCGACGATCAACGCTGGCGTAATGCAGGCAAAGGTCATCTGGAACACCACAAAGGCATATTCGGGGATGTAGACGTTGTTGCTGAATGTCGCGGCATAGGTTGTCGCATCCACCCCTTGAAGGAACATCTTGGAGAAGCCGCCGATGAAGGCGTTGCCGCTGGTGAAGGCAAGGCTGTAGCCATAAGTCACCCATACAAGCGCTGCGACCGACACGATCATGAACACCTGCATCAACAGGCTGAGCATATTCTTTGTGCGCACCAACCCGCCGTAGAACAAGGCAAGCGCCGGAATGGACATCAGCAACACGAGGGCTGAACTGATCAGCATCCAGGTGGTGTCGCCCTTGTCGACCATGCCAGCCATTTGTTCGACCGTCGGTCCCTTGATCGGGCCCTCCGCAACAGCAACGGTGGCCGCAACGTCAGCCACGGCAGCACCAGCCGCCGCCGCGCCGTCGGCTGCCTTTTCCACGGCCTCCTGCGCAAAGGCGGGCAAAGCAGCGAACAATGTCGCCCCCGCCGCGCCTAGAAATTTCAGTGTCTTTGACATTATCTGGTTCCCCTAGCTTGATATGATCGCGTCAAAGCGCGGTTTCGTTGGTGTCGCCGGTGCGGATGCGTAACGCACCAGCGAGTTCGAATTCGAAGATTTTGCCATCACCAATGGCGCCGGTTTCGGCGGCGTGCTGTATAGCCTCGATGACAGCAGGTGCCTGATCGGATGCGCAGGCGATTTCGATCTTCACCTTCGGCACCATGTTGGTTTCATATTCGGCACCGCGATAGATTTCGGTCTGGCCCTTTTGCCGGCCAAAGCCTTTGACCTCGGTGACGGTCATGCCCGACACGCCAAGCGCCGTCAGCGCTTCACGCACCGGATCCAGCTTGTGTGGTTTGATAACGGCAATAATATATTTCATGCACACCCCCCGTTGGTTGTGCAGTGCAATATGCAAACGCCGTGCCAGAAATTGAAAAGCACGCAAAAGGGTTCATATTTTGATATTTGCGGAATTTAGGACCGCAATCGTTACGCATGAAATGCCTAATATTTAATCATGTATATGATGCTGCCTAATATTTAGGCAATTAACCTATCTGCATTGTCGCCCATAAGGGAAGGTGGTCCGATGCCTGTTTCGACAGAGGCGAAATATGGGAATCGGCTGCAGTGACCTGCACCTCATGGCTGACGATGATCCGGTCAAGGCACGCCACTGGGCGAGAGGTGTGGAAGCTTTTCGGTGTCTGCACCAACCGGTGATGGTGAAAGGCAAGCTCGCTCAGTGCGCCTTTGTCCGACCATTGGTTGAAGTCGCCCATAATCACCGTTGGCATATAG
>JANPKN010000165.1:0-2328 GCA_031426075.1 Sphingomonadaceae bacterium | reverse complement strand
CCGGTCAGCAGATTGTGAAATCGCGTCGACATATTCCATCGCCTGCTCGCTCAATTCGCCAGCAATCCCGGCTTTTAACAAGTCAGCAAACCCGCCAATCGAAGTTAACGGTGTGCGGAATTCGTAGCTCATATTGGCAAGAAATTTTCCCTTGATCGTGTCAGCTTCCTGCAGTGCGCTGTTGCGATCCCGTAATGCCTGTTCGATCTTCATGCTGTCAGACATATCAAGCATAGTGAAAAGCGCATTGCCATCCGGTAGCGGAATCGTCGCAATCTGGAATATTCGTCCGTCCGCGAAATTTACCCTGCTTCGTCGTTGCTCGCGGTTTGCAGACGTCATCCGGATCAGCTCACCTATGATCGATATCTGCGACGGCTTTTTAAGATGCTGCGCCAGCATCGGCAGCAATTCGTCCAGCCGGGGATGCTTGATGAGCGCCTCATCCAAAAGCCCCCATGTTTCGGCGAATAGACGGTTCCATATGCTCAACCTGCCGTCGGCTGAAAAGACAGCAATTGCCTCAAACAGATTGTCGAACGTGGCGGTACGGACACGAAGGAGTATGTCGCGTGCGCTGGCAAGTTGCGCCTGTTCGGTTCGATCTTCGAAGATAATCAATAGCCCGCCATCGGGCACGGGCTGAGCTAAAACACGCAAATGTGTGCCATCTGGCAGCAGCCAATTCTCCTCGCTCGGCTCTGTCGTCCTGAACCACTCTTCCCGCTCTGCCCGCCATATCGGAAAATCGCGCACCTCAGGCAGCTTGCCGTTTTCGCGCATCCGATCGAGCATCCGCGCAAATTCGGGCTTCTCTGCGAGCCATTGATCGCGAAACGCAAACAACCGCTGAAATGGCAGATTTGCAAAGCTAAGCGCGCGGTTTTCGTCGAATTGGGCCACACCAGCGGACATCATGTTGAGAAGGTCGCGTTGCGCCTCTGCAAGTTCCCGGAACTCGGACCTTGCGTCAATCAAGTCCTGCACATCGATAGCGAGGCCCGCGACGCCGCCTTCACCAAGTGGAATGTCAAAAACACGCAGCTGGCGACGTTCGCCATTCAACGTCGCCGACACCGTACGCTCAGCCTGAGCACCTGCCGCCAAGGCCATCGCTGCGAAATCTGCTGCCGTTTTGCCATTTTCGGGTTCAACCAATTCGATCTCGTCCTCGACCACTTGCAGCCCGTCGGTTGCACCAACTGCATCGACATAGGCGTGGTTGACAAAATGCAGCTGCATGCTCGCATCGCGATGCCACATCGGCAATGGCGCGGCTTCAATCAAACCTGCAAGTGCTGCAAAAGCTGCTCGGGCTTCTTCGGCCTCCTCTGTACGCTTTGCCAGCTCACGCAGATTATCGGTCGAGTCAAAAAACCAGAGAAGTGCGGCGCCATTTGGGTAGATTACCGCATCGGCAATACATCCGACGACAAGCAGGCGGCGCTCAGATCCCTCTATTGCAAGCGGTAGAGCAAAATCTTTTCCCGTCCGCTGCGTTTCACGAACCTTATCTTCCAACGCAGCAAGGTCGGCCACTGCAAGACCGGCATTGTCGTACCCGCCAAGGTCGGTCAGCGACGTAGCCGGTTCGGAGAGTCCAAGCAGACGTGAGAAACGATCTGCCGCTTCAATCCGGCCATCGCCCTTGACCACAACAGGAAATGCAGGTGCCGTCTCCAACAAACGGGCAAGGCGTGAAGTCTGGCGCAGCATCTTTCGCGATTGCCGACGCAATGAAAGGCCTATCCAGATCGCAACAGTGGCGCCGACTAGCCACAGCGCCATCAATATTCCTATCAATGCAACCGGCAGGCTATCGCCCGTCATACAGATGCCGTCCTTAGCTTGTTCATTCACTTGCTAATGCCGAAAAGCCGTCGCGGCGCAACGAAAAAAGCCCGCTACGTTTCCGTGAGCGGGCTCCTAACTATTTGCAGTACGTCCAATTAATAGCGGTAATGATCGGGCTTGAACGGACCTTCGGTAGATACGCCGATGTAGCCCGCCTGCTTTTCCGAGAGCTTGGTGAGCTTCACACCCAGTTTTTCAAGGTGAAGCATCGCAACTTTCTCGTCGAGATGCTTTGGCAAAACATAGACTTCGTTCTTGTAATTCTCGCCCTTGGTCCAAAGCTCGATCTGCGCGAGCGTCTGGTTGGTGAACGATGCCGACATCACGAAGCTCGGATGCCCCGTTGCGCAACCCAGGTTCACGAGACGACCCTTGGCGAGCACGATAATCTGCTTACCGTCCGGAAATTCAACCAGGTCGGTTCCGGGCTTCACTTCGGTCCATTTGTAATTGCTGAGAGCTGCAATCTGGATT
>JANPKN010000164.1:0-2485 GCA_031426075.1 Sphingomonadaceae bacterium | reverse complement strand
CAGGATTTCGGATGCCTATATTCGTCTGACGCTTGAGGCAGGTACCCATGAAGCGGAATATGTTGACGCTTATTATGGCCCGCCCGCATTGCAAGTTACAGCCAAAGCAAATCCGCGTTCGCTGGCAGCGTTAATCGCAGAAGCCCGCGCGTTGACCGCGGCAGTTGATGTGGCGTTGCCCACGATCCAGTCAGAACCAGACCGCCGCCGTGCGATTGCGTTGCGTGGGATGTTGGTCGCGGCCGATACCAGATTACAGATGCTTCAAGGCCGAAAATTTGCCTTCAATGATGAAGCCAAAGGCCAGTTCGCGACGGGTCCCGATTTGAAGCCTTTGGGGCATTATGACACCATGTTGGCCAATCTTGAGACGCTCGTCCCTGGCACTGGTGCGCTTGCCGGTCGCGTTGACGCTTTCAACGAACGCTACACCATACCCAAAGAACGTTTGCAGCCCGTGTTTGACGCCGCAATCGCCGAATGCAAACGGCGAACCGCACAATACCTCAATTTGCCCGCTGGTGAGACGTTCGTGATGGAGTTTGTCACTGGCAAACCCTGGTCAGGCTATAATTATTACAAGGGGAACTATAAAAGCCTCATCCAGATCAATACTGATCTGCCGATCCGCATCAGCCGCGCTGTCGATCTTGGTTGTCATGAGGGCTATCCCGGCCACCATGTTCTCAACCTGATGGTTGAAGAACGGCTGGCGCGGAAAAACGGGTGGAAGGAATATGAGGTCAATCCACTCTACAGCCCGACGAGCGTGTTGTCCGAAGGCAGCGCGAATTACGGCATCGATCTTGCGTTTCCGGCAGCGGAGCGTTTGGCATTTGAACGCGACGTCTTATATCCATTGGCTAGACTCGACCCCAGGACAGCTGAAGCATATTGGAACATGCAGCAGATGACGGAGGCCCTTTCCGGTGCCCGTTTGACCATTGCCAAAATGTATCTTGATGGCGAGGTTACGCGGCCAGAGGCGCTGGAGCTGACCCAGAAATATCTGCTGCTTTCGCCTGCCCGCGCCGAACAGTCGGTCAAATTCACGGATCATTATCGCAGCTATGTGATCAATTATGGCTGGGGCAAGGATCTGGTCCGCGACTATATCGAACGCGGAAATCCGGACCCGGCCGAACGGTGGCGTCGTATGGAAAAGATATTGAGCGAACCAACGCAGCCGTCGGACTTGCTGCCTTAGACTGCATTTACCTTCACTGATTGCGAAATCATGTTGGCTGTGCCGAATATCGTCATGAAGCTGATATCGGTGGCATCGCGGCCCACAGCGATGCGGATCAGATGTTCTTCCGGGGCAAGGCGCGTTGGATCGACCAGGTGCCAGCGGCCATCAAGATAGACCTCAACCACCGCGTGAAAGTCGGGAGGGTCAATGCCAAGCCCATAAGCCGAGACCATGCGTGCAGGCACATCGGCAGCACGTGCAAAGGTGATCAACAAATGGGCAAAGTCACGGCAAACACCGCGACGCGAAATGAATGTATCGGTGGCAGTGGCTCCAATTGGGGAAAAGCCGGGAGCATAAGCGATATTTTCGAATATCCATTCGGACATTTGCAAAATCTGGCCGCCTTTAGATGAACCATCAAAGCGCGTGGCGACGAAATTTTCGTGCCGGTCGGACGGGCAGTATCGGCTCGGCATCAGATATTGGATATAGGCTGGCGGCAACTCCAGATGGGGAACCGTTTCGCAGCCGTGTATATCAGTCGCCATTCGGTCAATTGCGACCGTTGCCGTATAGCTGATGTCGATCCTCCCTTCCGCATGCAGCCATGTCCGCCGGCCAAGGCCGTCCATGCCCTCAATGGTCTTTAGCGGTGAACAATTGCCTTTAACCTTTAGCAGGTCGGTCGTCAGCCGCTGATCGTCCATGGGAATGGCTTCGACAGCAAGGAGGACATCCGCGGGATTTGGCAGATGATAATGCAGGTTGGCTGATATCTCGACTTTGGTCATAAACGCCGCCATCGGGCATTTGAAGGAGTCGCGCAAGCTCTCGCAAAGCCTGTAGCGACGCGCTAAGCGATTGGCTGTCTCTTTCTGGAATATTCCGCTTATGCGTCTGTTTTTTGACCCTCGCCAAATGGCCCATGCACCGTCCCAAGAAATGCACAATGGTGCGTTCGTGCCCTATGCCGAAACGCCTTCACGGGCGCAGGCATTGTGTTCAGGTGTGGTTGCAACCGAAACACCGACCGACCATACAGAGGCGCCCATTTTGAAGGTGCATGATGCTGGCTATATTGAATTTCTGAAGACTGCCCATGTGCGCTGGGTTGCGGCAGGACGGCCCGGCGACGTCATGGGTTATGTCTGGCCAGTCGTCGCGCGGAGGGCCTTGGACCTCACCCGTATCGACGCGCTGGCCGGACGGTACAGCATGGACAGCTCGACACCGCTGACAGCCGACAGCTGGACTTCGGCCTATTGGAGCACGCAGTGCGCTTTATCTGCG
>JANPKN010000163.1:0-2085 GCA_031426075.1 Sphingomonadaceae bacterium | reverse complement strand
TCAGCGCAATCTGGACACCCGCCAGAAACTCCCAGAAACGCGTTATCGCAAAATAAAAGGCGCCAGAACTGTTGCGCTGAACGAAATAGAGCGATCCAACAAAAGCGATTACGGTGACAACGATTAAAGTTGTCGAACGGTTTACCTTCGATTTAAAAAGCACGAGCGCTGCAACCGGAAAAATTAAATAAAACTGTTCCTCCACCGACAACGACCAGTGGTGAAGCAGAAACCAACCCGTCTCGCTGTTGTTGAAATAATTGACGTTATTGTAGAAATGATGATTCGCAACAAATAGAGCGCTTGCCTTCGCACTGCGTGCGGTTTGTATGGCGTCGTCGGGAAGGAGAAAAAAATATGCGAACATCAGCACGATGAAAAGCGAGGCATAAAGCGCTGGCAAGATCCGAATGACTCTCCGCCGGTAGAAAGTGCCAAGCGAAAACTGCCCTTTGTCGAGGTCGCGGATTATGATGCCTGAAACCAGAAATCCTGAAATTACAAAAAAGACGTCGACGCCCAGAAAGCCGCCAGGGAAGTGAAATAGTTCAAAATGGAAAATCAGAACCAAGCCGATAGCAAGCGCGCGCATCCCATCGATGAATTCATAATATTGATGCGTTTTAAGTCTGGCTGGTCGCACGCGTGCATCCTTTTACCAGCGAGGGTAGAACTTCATCGGCAGACAATTGCGCTAGACTATGTGCTGGCACGCCATCTACATTCTATCTCATTATTTCCGCACGGAATTGCTGCGGAGGTACTACGCGCATGGTCGGCGTATTCCCGGGGCCAAGTGGATGATGAGCAATGTCAATTGTCGGTATAGGTTCTGTCGACAACGAGAGCATCAAACGCTGCAGCCGAAAAAGTCCAGTTCCTTCTCTCATTCTTCGCTTCATCCGACGGCGCGCGCGGCGCCAGTTAAAACCTGATTGAATTGCTCCAATGGCGAATCGTTCGCCATTATTCAGCCGCCAATTTGCACGCCACTGCGACCGCTTCCTTGGTTGGCTTGGCGGTCAGCTGGATTTTGAACACATGCGCATTTTGTGAGGGAAGGCGACCTTCGCCGCTGCGCGAGCCATTCACGACGGCGGCGAAATCCCTACAGACTGCGATGCTGCGCAGATAGTCGCTATGCCCGCTGCCGCCGCTCGTTGCATCGGTGGTGTCAATGATCGTAAAACCGGTTTTACTGGGCTCTGTCTCATATTTTGTTTTCGTCGCAAAACAGCGCTCGGGCAGGCCTTTGGCCTTTAGTTCCTTCGCCTCGAACGGGTTGAAGCAATAAGGCGAACCAAGACGTGGATAGCCGTGGACGGCGCGCGAGACTGCCAGCGCCTTGTCATTCAGTGACGCGTAAACCGTAATCCGCC
The DNA here is from genome assembly GCA_031426075.1 of Sphingomonadaceae bacterium. Classification (GTDB taxonomy): domain Bacteria; phylum Pseudomonadota; class Alphaproteobacteria; order Sphingomonadales; family Sphingomonadaceae; genus Sphingorhabdus_B. The sequence continues at coordinate 706 of JANPKN010000163.1, read as the reverse complement.
GGTCGTTGTTGACCCGGCGCAGCGCCAATACTTCTTCCGCGATGTCGCGTTCAAAATCTTCACGGTCAACATCAGGTGATGCCAATATAATATTGGAAATATTACTGGAATCTGCATTTGTCGATGTCCGGTCAACATATTCAACCGCAGGAATAACGAGCCGTGCGCCCAGCGAGTGGGAGACTATCACGATTTCCTTTACCCATTCCGTGCGAGCCAATTTAGTCAGGAAATTGCGGAAGTTCCGCTCGTCCCAATACATGTTGGTTTCGTCGACGGCGTAGCTTAGCAGATTGCCCTGTGAGGGCCAGCTATACTGAATGATAGGGCCATCAAATTGGGTCAGTGTAGCGATTTGAACCGTGTCCTTTGCTGTCGACGGAAAAGTTTCACGATAGCCGTGGACATAGAGCAGCACGCGGCCCTTGCGGAGATTTGCGGCGTCGCGCAGGCTGTCCCACCATTCGGTTTCGGGCTGGAAGGCCAGCGGCACGACAATCTGCTTGTCACCTTTTGCAGGCTTGATCGTCTGCGGCGGCGCAAAGCGTCCATAACGCACCCGGTCGCCGCGCTGGTTGGTCAACTTGATATTCTCGCCCAAGCAGTCGGGCAGCCGGCTTGTAACCGCGAAATAATCCTTGCCCGCGATTGCAGCAGTGTCAGACTGTGCGGGGTTGCACCGCGGATCAGCAACAAGCTGGCTGTG
>JANPKN010000162.1:0-10743 GCA_031426075.1 Sphingomonadaceae bacterium | reverse complement strand
AATATGCAGGCACAGTTGTCGAGAAGATGGCCGTACGTAAGGGCGACCTTACCGACATGCGTCCATCGGGTGGCGGCAAGACGCGCATCACCTTCAGTGCGCCATCACGGGGCTTGATTGGATATCATGGCGAATTCCTGTCCGACACGCGCGGCACGGGCATCATGAACCGCCTGTTCGAGAAATATGGCCCGCACCGTGGCGCGATTGAAGGCCGCAAAAATGGCGTGCTGATTTCCAACGGCGCTGGCGAAGCGGTTGCCTACGCCCTTGGCCCATTGGAAGAGCGTGGCATCTTGATGGTTTCGCCCGGTGAAGCCTTGTACGAGGGCATGATTATTGGCGAAAATGCCAAGCCAGATGACTTGGAAGTCAACCCGATGAAGTCGAAGCAGCTGACGAACTTCCGTTCGACCGGCAAGGACGACGCCATCCGCCTTACCCCGCCAAAGCGCCTGACGCTTGAGCAAGCGATTGCTTATATCGACGATGATGAAATGGTTGAGGTGACGCCAAAGAATATCCGCCTGCGTAAGCGCTTGCTCGATCCGAATGAGCGGAAAAAGGCATCACGCGCCAAACAGGCCGCGTAAAACAAAAAAGGGCGCCTGTTACGGCGCCCTTTTTCTTGCGGTGCGACCCGGGTCAAATTAAAATCGGAATGACGCCGTCAGACGGATGTTGTGCATGTCGAAATCACTGTCGCTACGGCGCATGTCTGTGCCCTGCGGATTGACAAGCAAGAACGGGTTGGTTGCGGGTGCAGTACCAGTACCAACCGATACGACGTAATCGTCATCGACGAAATTCGTATAGAGATATTCGACGCCCAACGAGAAGTTGCGTGCAATTTTCACTTCAGTGCCGCCGCCATAGGAATAGCCCCAGCTCTTGGAATTGCCATTATCGGTGAAGCTGTTCGCACCATTTGTAGTCGAAAAGCTGTTATCGATCTTGGCATAAGCTGCACCACCGGTTGCATAGAATAATGCACCGCGTGCGGCATAACCGATGCGTGCACGGGCCTGAGCTGAGTAATCGATTTCACGCGTGAACGTGTACGCCGCAGGGGTGGAGCTGAATGCCGTTACGCTATCGCGCGATTCATTCTTTCCGCCTTCAAGGACGAAACCATAAACGATGTTACCTGACTGCATGTCGTAACCGGCACGGATGTTGTAATCGTAGCCATCCTTGTCGCTCGTGCATCCGCCGGCAGCAGAGTTACCGGCTGCAACGCCACCACAAAAGCCTGGGGAGAAGGCATTTGCACCGGCAAGCGTGTTCACATTATTATCAAATGTGCCATCGAGATTTGTATCGAACTGGACGTTTTCATTCCGGTCATTGCTTTGGGCACCAATGCCGAATGAGCCGCCGATATACGCGCCTTCCCATTCTTCATCCGCCGTCTGGGCGAAAGCGGGAGTTGCAAACGTCGCAAAAGATGCGGCGCCAATCATTAAAATGCGCGAGATATTCATAGGTGTGTTCCTTTTCGGTTGTCTATTCACCAACCGAAAAACGCAGCAACGCCAATTTGGATGCACAAAAACGCATTTAAATTGTAACTGCGTGTTTCTTGTCACTATGAAAACTATCTTATCCGATGTTTTAAAGTGCCTGTCCCGCCGCTGCTCCGCTGGCCCAGGCCCATTGGAAATTGTAGCCTCCAAGCCAGCCAGTGACATCCACAGCCTCGCCGATGCAATATAGCCCCGTCACCTTCTTCGCCTCCATCGTCTGTTGCGACAGGCCGTCTGTGCTGATCCCGCCTAGCGTGACTTCGGCCTTAGCGTAGCCCTCGCTGCCATTGGGCACAAATGGCCAGCTGTCGAGTAAGGCACCCGCATCCGCCAATTTCCGGTCGCTTTGGTCGGCAAGGTTGCCTGATAGCGCGATCTTTGTGGAAAGCGCTTCTGCCAGCCGCGCAGGCAAGACACGGTCCAAGGTGGATCGTAACGTTGCACGAGGCCGTGCGCGCTTTTCTGACAACAACAGCTCGGTCGCGTCCAGCGATGGCAGAAAATCGATCGCGACTTGGTCCCCTGGCCGCCAATAGCTGCTGATCTGAAGCACCGCTGGGCCGCTTAGCCCTCGGTGGGTGAACAAGGCTGCCTCTCGGAAAGCAGCCTTCCCATGCTTGGCGACCACTTCGGCGGAAACGCCGGACAACTCGCGGAACAGTACATCATCACCGCCAAGCGTCAGTGGTACCAAAGCGGGGCGTGGCTCTACAATTTTCAGTCCGAATTGTCGGGCTAGATCATACGCAAAGGCGGTTGCTCCCATTTTTGGAATACTCGGACCGCCAGTTGCGATCACCAATGCGTTGGCCTGAGCGTGCACTCCATTGTACGTGACGTGATAGTCATCGCCATCGTGCGAAACCTCCCCCACCGGTGCATCAAAGACGAAGTCAACGCGTCCGCCCGACGCAACCGATTTATCGCATTCGGCCATCAGCATCGCGACAATCTGTCGTGCCGAGCCGTCACAGAACAATTGCCCAAGCGTCTTTTCATGAAAAGCGATGCCATGGGCGTTCACCAGATCGATAAAATCCTGCGGCGTATATCGACCAAGCGCCGACTTTGCGAAATGCGGATTGGCGGACAAATAACGTTCCTGAGCGTGCACAGTCGTCGCATTCACATTGGTGAAATTGCAACGTCCGCCGCCAGAAATCAGTATTTTTTTGCCGGGACCAGTTGCGTGGTCGATCACCAGCACGCGCTTTCCGCGTTGTCCAGCGGTCAGGGCGCACATCAGGCCCGCGCCACCAGCACCAAGGATAATTGCGTCATAGTTGTTTGAACTTGCCATTTCGTCCCCCTGCACTGCCCGCGCTATATTGCCAAGCGCTATGCTTTGCGGCAAAGCGCGCGACATGACTGAAGAAACAAAATCTGCGGGTACCGACACCCCGCCCGATCACCTGTCGATTAACCCGATGAGCGCGCATTTTGATGGCGATCTACTGTCGCGTGGGATTGGCATCCGCTTCAAGGGCGAAATCCGGACGACGGTTGAGGAATATTGCATTTCCGAAGGCTGGATCAAGGTTCAGGCAGGCAAAGCCCGCGACCGCAAAGGCAATCCATTGCTTATTAAGCTAAGCGGCCCAGTTGAAGCCTGGTTTGAAGACCTTGGGGACGACGCGCCTGTCGCAAAGCTCTGACTTCGCTTCGGTTTACTGTTTGGGGAAAACCGAAATAAGTTTCGCTAGCTGGTCATTAACGGGATCAAGCTGATCATCAGGCGTGTTGCCCAGCCGCACAATGGTTAACCGATGCTGCGGCGAGACCACCACAAACTGCCCTAGATGCCCAAGCGCTGCGAAGACATCTGATGGTGCCTTGCCGGGGAATAGCACCTGATCGCGCCCGTCGTTTCGGGCGCGGTTCAACCACAAATGCCCGCCATAGCTTGCATCGGTTTTGCTCGGCGCTTTCATTAAACGCATCCAACTTGTCGGCATCATTTGTGCGGCGCGGACAGAACCGTTGTTTCGCAAGAATTCACCGAACTTCGCCCAATCGCGTGCGGTTGCGTGAATCAGGCTTCCGCCCAGCATGGTGCCATTGCGGTCAAACTCCGGAACCGCGCTTGTCATGCCCAATGGTTCAAACAAGCGACCACGTGCATATTCCAACATCGCGTCGCGGCGAACGACGGGGTCCTTGCTGCTAGTCAACGACCGGGTCATGATGTCAGCGAGTATGTGGCTGGTTGCGGTACTATATTCGAACTTTTTGCCAGGAATGGCCTCCAGGGGCCGCGTTTCGGCATATCGCGCGACATCTTCCCGGCCATCGAGGAACAACATCCGCGGAGTGTCAGCATCAAAAATCTCGATACTGCCTTCCGCCATTTCGGTATGATCAAGCCCTGACGACATATGTAGCAAGTGGCGCAGTGTGATCGCGGCGCGACCATCGCGCGGTGTTTGCCATTCGGGTACAATTGCAGGTTCATCCAACGCTAGTCGGCCGTCTGCCACCATCATGCCCACCAAAACGGCGGTAACGCTCTTTGCCATTGACCAGCTGACCAGCTTTGAGTCGGGTCCATAACCCGGGGCATAGCGTTCGGCGACCACCCGGCCACCCCGCATGATGACTAAAGCGCGGGTTTCAGCCAATATGGGATCTTCGAAAAAAGGCGCCATTGCTGCTGCAAGTTTTGCCTCGCTGACAACGGCATCATCGACGATCATCGTAAAGCCGGGGCCCGCAGGCTTAACCGGTTGCTCTGCCCCGCATCCGGTAACTGCGAGTATAGCGAATACGCAAAAAGCGGTTGCGGCGGGGCGGAATTTGTTTCTAGGCATATTGTGCTTCGATGCACCAGATGGAGGGCCCATGGCAACCGCAACTTCGACCCAAAGTACAAAAGCACCGCAGCCGCGGTTCAAGACGCTGAAGATTGTCTTTGCGGTCGTTGCCGCCATGGCAGCTTTGTGGCTGCTGTGGAATTGGAGCAGCATCAAGGGTCAGGCGCGCGTAGGCGCAGCTTATGGTGCGCATGTGACCTGTTCGTGCCGCTATATTCAAGGCCGCGATATGGCATCTTGCGAGACCGATAAAGAAAAGGGCATGGAGATTGTACGCTTGAGCGATGACCCCGAAAACAAACGCGTCTATGCCTCAGTGCCCTTTTTGGCCGAAGCTGTGGCAGAGCAACGCGGCGCCTTTGGCTGCATCCAGTTAAATGAAGCGGAAATCGAAGCGCTTTGATCTACCGCTTTGCCGGCACAAGAATGAGCGCTGAACATATCAACTCGGTTGCGCCGCCGATAAACGCGACGAACGCTGGCGTAACGTCCAACCAAACAGCAACAGCGGCAATAGCGATCAGGACCAAGCCCAACACCAGATATAGACGCATGCCGTACACTGTCTGAAACACCAGATAGCGCCCGCCAACGGTCAACAGGGCAATCGCAAAGAACCACTCGGCGTATGCGCCGCTCACGAGATATGCGATAACAAGGCCAATGATGAGGAAAGCCGTAGATTGCAGCGCAAGCATCTCCATGGGATTAGGCGAGCGCACCTTGCCGCGCTGAAATACGCGCCGTGCGATCAATAGCGAAAGTGGATGGATAAGCATGCCGCCAAAAAACAAGGTTGCCATGCCTGACACCAGATCAACATATAGCGTCACCAGCCCAGCGATCACCCAAACGAGGCCCGACACAAAAATGCCGACCCCGCCGTTGACATAAGCCCGGCGCATGTCGCGTTGTGCTTCCCCCAAGTGCATCCTGAACACTCCCTTTCAGTAAGCGAATATTTTAAGCGGCTGTGGCCATCTCCACCGCAACCGTTTCCTCGATCCAGCCGCCGCCAAGCACACGGTCGCCATCGTACAACACCGCCGCCTGTCCAGGCGCAACACCATATTCCGGCGCATCAAAGCGCAGCCATTCGCCATCAAGACACGCGGCGACGGGGCGGGACATGGAACGAACTTTTGCCATAACTGGCCGGCTCCCGATTACCATGAGCCAGTTAGCGTCCGTGATGCGCGCAGCCTGAACACCAAGGGCAGCACGTGGACCGACAATTACCCGCTGGGTCTCTGGATCAAGGCGAATGACATATAAAGGCACTGGCTGCCCTCCAACCTCAAGGCCCTTACGTTGACCAACGGTATAATGGATGAGGCCCTTGTGCTGGCCAAGAGTACGGCCGTCCAGATGCACGATGTCGCCGCCGATTTCCGCATCAGGCCGGACCTTTCGGACAACGCTGGCATAATCACCATCGGGCACAAAGCATATGTCCTGACTGTCAGGCTTCATCGCGACGATCAGCCCCATTTCCTGCGCGATGGCGCGGACTTGGGGCTTGGGCATACCGCCCAATGGAAAGCGCAGATAATCGAGCTGGTCTTGTGTTGTCGCAAACAGGAAATAGCTTTGGTCGCGCGCTGGATCAGTTGCGCGGTGGAGCTCAGCACCGTTTGGTCCTTCAACGCGGCGGACATAATGGCCCGTCGCTAGGCAATCCGCACCAAGCTCGCGCGCCAAGCGGAACAGATCGGTGAATTTCACGCCCATATTGCAGCGCACGCACGGAATTGGTGTCCGCCCAGCCATATATTCATCTGCAAAATGCTCGATAACTGATTCGCGAAACCGGCTTTCGTGGTCGAATACGTAATGCGCGATGCCAAGCTTATCAGCGACGGCGCGCGCATCGCGAATATCTTGCCCAGCGCAACAGGCACCTGCGCGTTTTACTGCGCTGCCATGATCATAGAGTTGTAATGTCACGCCAATCGTTTCCGCGCCAGTGCGCGCGGCCAGCGCTGCGACGACCGACGAATCAACTCCGCCAGACATCGCAACAACAATTCGCTTGCCCTTATACTCAGGGCCCAGTTGGAAATCGGAATTATAAATGTCGGTCATGGGATTGTCTCCCTAGAAGCTTCGCCGGCGAATTGCCAGTTTTCTGAATGGCTTCCATTGCTCCGTTCACCTGCATGTCGGACCAAAGGATAACAGCCGTTAATATCACCTAACGGCGTTTAAACGGTACCTTTACCACATCTTAGAATTTACAAGGGTAAGGCTGCGGAATGGAAATGAGCTTTCCCCACCAAGCGTTACGCAAACATGCTGAGTCCTCAGTTGAGAGCCACGAATCGGTGTTGGACGCAGCGCGGGCACGTCAGGCTAAAAGCCGGACCGTGCGTGCACTGCGTCGTGCCGAACATGGCAACACTGCAGAGGGCGACAATCTTGCCGGACGTATTCACTGTTTTGCAGTGGAACCCGACCCGGAAATCGCGGTGCGCGGCTCCTTTTGGCAAAAAACGGAGACAGCAAAAATGAATGAAGAGCCTGTTTACCAATCCGCTTCAGTTAATATCAAAGACCAAATGTTATCTCCTTCCGGAACAGGACCAGAATCGAACCTCGCGGGGCATGGAGCAGAAAAAAAGTCATGATTGAAAATCAGAAATTCCGCCCGTCACAAGTCATTGGCCCCTTGGGCGAACCACTCACGTTGGACAGCCTGCCGCCTCCCGGCACAACCCGTTGGGTTGTCCGCCGCAAGGCGGAGGTCGTCGCAGCTGTTAACGGCGGGCTATTGTCCATCAATGACGTATGCGAACGGTATGGCCTTACGCTCGAGGAGTTTGCGTCATGGCAGCGTGCCGTCGACAGGTCGGGCATGCCGGGTCTGCGCGTCACCCGTATCCAACATTATCGTGACCTGTATGAACGGCAGCAAAAATACTGATCAGCAGTATAATGTTGATTAATGGAGAAATTACCCCGCCATGTGCGGGGTTTTTCTTATCCAATCATATAGTTTTGACATAATTTACAAAATAACGCGGTTGCAGTCTGGCAATTTACGCGCATTTTATTATCATTCTCAAATGCCCGGCGCCGCCGGATAGCATAGAGGAGGATCAAAGATCATGGGTTGGATTGTCGCAATTATCGTCGGCGGGATTGCCGGTTGGCTCGCGAGTAAGGTTATGGGTCGTGACGCTTCTATGGGCATCATCGCTAATGTTGCAGCAGGCTGTGTCGGCTCTGTTGTCGGCAATCTCATTGCCAATCAGTTCGGAATTGTCGGCAGCGTACAGGAATTTTCGCTCACTGGCCTTGTTGTCGCCTTTGTCGGGGCAGTGATTGTATTGGCCATTTTAAACCTAATACAACGTGGCCGCGTACGCTAAGCTATTCTGTTTCAAGATTTTATAAAAGCCACGCAGACGATGTCTGTGTGGCTTTTATTTATGTTGTTTGTCGAAACATATCAGGTGTCAGTCTGTATTGTTGCGCACCGGCTTTTACGATATCCTATGCAATGAAAAAGCGATAAACCCCATGACGTTCTGCAGCTTGCGGACAGTGAGTTATTAGGGTAATACAGCTGCATTATGGACAATATGGGGCAGCACGCGCTCCCTCAGGCTACAATTTGGAACTCCGGTATGAATTACGAAACAACGATGAGCGCTACGCTGAACGGCGAAGTTCTGCAGGACAACAGTGACCGGAACCGGCGGCGGATACGCATTGCGGCGATCATCGTGGCGATCCTGGTCATCGCGGGCGGCGCATATTATTTCTTCGGTAGCGGCGGCACTGCTGCACCGGCGGATGCGGACAAAAGCGGGCAAGCACAGACAGTCACAGTCGTGGCCCCAGGCCGTGATACTGTTGTCCGCGCCATCAATGCGACCGGCACCTTGGCGGCGCGACGCGAAATTCCTGTGGGCGTTGTCGGTGAAGGCGGACGCGTGCTTCAGGTTTATGTCGATGCGGGCGACTGGGTCAGCCAAGGCGATGTTCTGGTCAGCGTTGACCGTTCGGTGCAAACGCAACAGGCCGCCGCGCTGGAGGCACAAATTGGTGTGGCGCGAGCCGATTTGCAGCTGGCGCAAAACGAACTCGACCGCGCAATGCAGCTGGTGGAGCGTGGCTTCATTTCGAAGGCTGATGTCGACCGCAAAACCGCGACACGCGATGCAACTCGCGCCCGTGTGAATGTTGCAAATGCACAGCTTGCCGAAACGCGCGCGCGCAACGCGCGTCTTGACGTGCGCGCTCCTGTTTCGGGCTATGTCCTTGAACGTAATGTAGAGACCGGACAGACCGTATCCGCAGGCAGCGGTATATTGTTTCGTATCGCCAAGGACGGGCAGTTGGAGCTTCAAGCGAAGTTGAGCGAAGATGACCTCGCACAAGTTGCCGTCGGTATTCCTGCAACTGTGACGCCAACCGGCACAGACCGGGTGTTTAACGGCAATATCTGGCAGATTTCGCCCATGATTGACGCCCAGAGCCGTCAGGGGATGGCCCGCGTGGCGTTGCCGTTCGACAAGGCATTGCGCCCGGGCGGCTTCGCCTCGGTAGAGATCAAATCCGGCGCAATGACCGCACCGGTTCTGCCTGAATCTGCCGTTCAAACGGGCCGTGAGGGCAGCTTTGTGTACATCGTCGGCAAGAATAACAAGGTGCAGCAGCGCCCCGTTAAGGTCGGCTCGGTTACCGCCAATGGCTTGATTATCGAACAAGGCTTGGACGGCACGGAACGCGTCGTCCTGTACGCGGGCGGCTTCCTCAATCCAGACGAAACGATCAATCCCAAGCTGTTGAAAAAGCAGTAAGTCGTTGGGACATTCGGGATATAAAATATGAATTTGAATAATATTTCTGCATGGTCCATCCGCAACCCGGTGGTGCCGATCGTCTTGTTCGTCGCACTCACCATTGCCGGAATCATGTCGTTCATGAACATGGACGTGCAGAATGATCCCGATATCGAATTCCCCGTTGTCGTCGTGTCGATTTCGCAGCCAGGCGCTGCGCCAACCGAAATCACCACGCAGATAACGCAAAAGGTCGAATCCGCGATCCGTAGTGTGCAGGGCGTCCGCAATATTGACGCCACATCAAGTGAAGGCAACACAACAGTCAGCGCCGAATTCGAAATTGGCGATGACATCAACGCTGCAGTCAGCGAAGTGAAAAACGCCGTCGACCAGATCCGCAGCGATTTGCCGGACGGCATTTTGGAACCCCAAATTTTCAAGGTTGCAACATCAAGCGACCCAATCGCGTATTTCGCGGTCGAAGCCAGCGACATGACGCTTGAACAACTGAGCTGGTTTGTTGACGACACCGTCGCGCGCCGGTTGCTCGCGGTTGAGGGCATGGCATCGGTTAGCCGCAATGGTGGCGTGAACCGCGAAATCCGCGTCGTGCTTGACCCTGCTAAAATGCAGTCGCTCGGCGTGAGCGCAAGCCAGATTAACGCAGTGCTGCGCCAGCAAAATATCAACGCTTCTGGCGGCCAATCGCAAATCGCAGGATCGCGTCAGTCGGTCCGCGTACTTGGCAACGCAACCGATGCCTTTGAGCTGAGCCAGACTCAGATCAGCCTTGGTGCAGGACGTTCGATCAAGCTTGCCGATGTAGCCGAAGTCACTGACGGTTTCAGCGAGCAAAAAGCGATGGCTTTTGCTGGCGGCAAACAAGTTGTGACCTTCGGCATGTCGCGTGCCAAGGGCGCCTCCGACGTGACCGTGTTCGACGATGCGATGGTCAAGATTGCCGAAATCGAAAAAGAAAATCCCGGTGTCAATTTCATCACGCTTTTCAACAGCGTCGATTACACCAAGGGCCAGTATAAAAGCTCAATGGCAGCGATGATTGAGGGCGCCTTGCTTGCCATTGTCGTGGTTTTCCTGTTCCTGCGCGATTGGCGCGCGACGATTATCTCCGCGATCGCCATTCCGTTGTCCGCCATCCCGACCTTTTGGTTCCTCGACCTTTTGGGCTTTACGCTCAACACCATGTCGCTGCTTGCGCTTGGCCTTGTGGCCGGGGTGTTGGTGGATGACGCGATTGTGGAAATTGAGAATATCGTCCGGCATATGCGGATGGGCAAATCCGCCTATCAGGCGTCGATTGACGCTGCTGACGAAATCGGGCTTGCTGTGGTTGCGACCACATTTTCGATTGTCGCGGTGTTTTTGCCAGTTGGTCTCATGCCGGGGGTTGCGGGGCAGTTCTTCAAGAATTTCGGCCTGACTGTTGTCGCCTCGGTTCTCATGAGTCTTGCTGTCGCGCGTATGATCACGCCAATGATCGCAGCCTATTTCCTTAAGTCCAGCGGCATGGCCGAACATGGTGAGGCTGGCTGGATCGACAGATATATGAAAATCCTGCGCTGGTCGCTTGGCCATCGCCGTTGGATGATGGGC
>JANPKN010000161.1:0-19106 GCA_031426075.1 Sphingomonadaceae bacterium | reverse complement strand
GATAGGATTATGGAAAAAGCACGCGTATATTTGGTGGGCGCTGGCCCTGGTGACCCCGAATTACTGACGGTTAAGGCCGCGCGGTTGATCTCTGCTGCCGATGTGGTGGTGCATGACGGCCTTGTTGGCGCTGCTATCATGGCGCTGATCAACCCTGCGGCACGGTTGATTTCCGTCGCCAAGAGCCGCTCGCGCCATTCGGTTCCGCAAGACGGCATCAACGATATTCTTGTTCGCGAGGCACAAGCTGGCCATTTGGTCGTGCGATTAAAAGGCGGCGACCCCTTTATATTCGGACGCGGTGGCGAAGAGGCTGAGGCCTGCCGCGATGCTGGCATAGATGTCGAGGTTGTCCCGGGTATCTCCGCTGCAATAGGCGGTGCAGCAGCAACGATGTTGCCGTTGACTCACCGCGATGCTGCGAGCGCCGTTACCTTTGTTGCGGGTCAATGCAAGGGGCTGACTGACCAGAATTGGGCTGGCCTTGCTGGCAAAGGCCGCACATTGGTTATCTATATGGGCATCGCTACGGCGGCGGACATTACCGAAAAGCTCATTTGCGATGGCTTGTCCCCAGATACGCCTGTGGCAGTGCTTGAGCGCGCAACACGGCCCGATGCGCGCGCCATGCGCACCATTTTGACTGACCTGGGCGGCATGATCGCCCGTGAAGGCGTTGTCTCGCCCGCGATCATCATTGTCGGCGACGTTGTCCTGAAATCCGATGCCGAAGACCGGTTGTTCCATTTTGCCAAGCAGGCGGAGAAAATTGCGTGAAATTACTGACGGGAAATGAATTGGGATCAGGTGCAGTGACCTGGTGGACGGGCAATGGCTGGTCCATCCATGTCGAGGATGCGGCTGATGTCGGCGAACACGGGGAGGCCATACTCCACGCCGAAGAAGGCGCACGCCGCGTCAACGCACCCTATATCATCGACGCGCTGCCAACCGACGACGGCCCGCGTCCGGCGCATATCAAGGACCGCATCCGCGCACTTGGACCCACCGTCCGCACCGACCTTTCATTAAAGCCTGCCGACCCTGCGGCTGGCGACTGGATTATCTGACATGTATAAATATGACACTTATGACCAAGCGCTCGTCGATGCCCGCGTCGCCGAATTCCGCGATCAGGTGAACCGCCGGATTGCAGGTGACATTACGGAGGACCAGTTCAAGCCATTACGGCTGATGAATGGCCTTTATCTCCAGCTGCATGCCTACATGCTGCGCGTTGCCATCCCTTATGGCACGCTCGATTCACGGCAAATGCGGATGCTGGCACATATTGCCCGCAAATATGACCGCGATTACGGCCATTTCACGACGCGGCAGAACATCCAGTATAATTGGATCAAGCTTGAAGAATGCGCTGACCTGCTTGAAGAACTCGCCACTGTCGAAATGCATGCCATTCAGACTAGCGGCAATTGCATCCGTAACATATCGTCTGACCAATATGCCGGCGCTGCTGCAGACGAAGTGGCGGACCCGCGTCCATGGGCCGAATTGCTACGCCAATGGTCGACCTTCCACCCTGAATTCAGCTATCTGCCGCGCAAGTTCAAAATCGCGGTAATTGCTTCGCCGGAGGACCGTGCAGCGATGCGTTTGCACGACATCGGGCTTGAGCTTATTAAGCAAGACGGCGAATTGGGCGCACGGGTATTCGTAGGCGGCGGCATGGGCCGGACGCCGATGATTGCGCCCGAGATTAACCCGTTCGTGAAAGCCGACGACCTGCTGAGCTACCTTGAGGCCTGCCTGCGCGTCTACAACCGCTACGGACGGCGCGACAATATCTACAAGGCGCGTATCAAAATTCTCATCCACGAAATTGGTGCGGACGAATATCGGCGCCAGGTTGCCGAAGAATTCGCGCATGTGAAAACATTGGGCATCGACCCGCCATTGGCAGAGTTGGAACGCATCAGCGCGTTTTTTGCGCCGCCTGAGTATGACGCCGCAGACGTGGAGCCGGATCGCAGCGATCCCGATTTCGCCGTCTGGCTCGACCAGAATGTGAAACCACACAAGCAAGCCGGCTATGCCATCGTAAACATCAGCCTGAAGCCCATCGGCGGTATTCCAGGCGACGCCACATCAAAACAAATTGATGTGATGGCTGACCTCGCGGAAAAATACAGTTTTGACGAACTGCGCGTAACTCATGCGCAGAACATCGTGCTGCCTTATGTTGCAAAGCGTGACCTGCATGCCGTTTGGCAGGGGCTGCGAGATGCAGAATTGGCAGACGCCAATCTTGACCTGATCAGCGATATCATCGCCTGCCCCGGTCTTGATTATTGCAGCCTGGCTAATGCGCGTTCGATCCCCGTCGCGCAGAAAATTGCGACGCGGTTTGCCGACATGGAACGGCAACGTGACCTTGGCGAATTGAAGCTAAAAATTTCGGGCTGCATCAACGCTTGCGGACATCACCATGCGGGTCATATCGGCATCTTGGGCGTCGACCGGAAAGGCGTTGAAAATTATCAGCTGACCTTCGGAGGTTCTGGCGCGGAAGACGTCAGCATCGGCAAAATCATCGGTCCCGGCTTTGACGAAGACGGCGTGGTGGACGCGGTCGAAAAGGCAACTGAAGTCTACAAAGCGCTGCGTGAGGGCGATGAACGTTTCCTCGACACCTACCGCCGTGTCGGCCTCGAGCCATTTAAGGAGGCGATATATGGTTGAGTTTCGCTATCGCACCGATGAAGTCACGGAACAGCCGTCGGTTACGCTTGACGCGTTTCTGGACCAGTCAAACGCGACTGCTGTTCGGCTTGAGCCAGATGATGACGCACGCGCGCTTATCCCGTTCCTCGACCGGCTAACGCTCATCGAAGTTGCCTTTCCAAAATATCGCGATGGCAGGGGCTATAGCTCCGCGCGAATTTTGCGTGAGGCAGGGTACGACGGCGAACTGCGCGCACAAGGTGACGTCTTGGTCGACCAGATTGCTTTCATGCGCCGCTGCGGCTTTGACAGCTTCGCGCCCGAGGCATCGTTAAACCCCGAAGCCGTTGCGCGCGCGCTTTCAACCTACGACCATGCCTATCAAAAGGCCGCCGATACTGTCGTGCCTGTCTGGAAGCTTCGCCATGGGTGAACAGGTCCGCATCGCTGATCGTATAAACACCGCCCCGCGTTATACCGAGGGCGACGCTGTTCGCTTGAATAACATGTTCCGGGGCCGTGATACGGTCGAGATGCTGACGATCTTGTTGCGCGAGAATATGTTGGGTGATGCGGCTGTGGTCTCCAGCTTCGGCGCCGAAAGCGCAGTTTTGCTGCACCTGATTGCCAGCATTGACCCGGCGACCCCAGTCCTGTTTTTGGACACGGGCAAGCATTTTCCCGAGACGATTGCCTATCGGGAGGAACTCCGGTCGATGCTCGGTTTGCTGGACCTGCGCATTTTGACACCTGACCCTGTTTTGTTGCGGCAAAAGGATGAAACTGGCCTGCGCTGGTCATATGACCCCGATGGCTGCTGCGAAATTCGCAAGGTACTGCCGTTAAATGCAGCACTGGCCGGGTTTGATGCACAATTTACGGGGCGCAAAGCGTTTCAATCATCAACGCGCCGGGCGCTGCCCCGCTTTGAAATCGAAGACGGCCGGTTGAAGGTCAATCCGCTGGCCGATTGGGATAAAGCCAAAATCGACGCCTATATGGCGGAATATGCCTTGCCTGCGCATCCCTTGGTAGAACTCGGCTATCCATCCATCGGTTGCTCCCCCTGCACGACGAAGGTCGCGCCCGGCGAAGACCCGCGTTCGGGCCGTTGGAAGGGCTGGGACAAGGTCGAATGCGGTATTCATAATGCCGTGACACCGATCGGCGATGGCGCGGACGATCCTATTTTCTAAGCGCACACCAGATTACAAGATAAGCTTCGGCTCATCCTTCTGGAAGAAATAAGCCTGCACGTCCGCAGCAATTCGCGCCGGACGAAGCGTTTCGGCATCAATGCAGCACCAGCTTGATTTGACTTCGGCAAGTACATCCTCGCCACGCTTAATTACCGTGTCATAAAACGACCGCGCACCTTGCACCTTTTCGAGCACGACCGACGCGATCACCTCATCATCCAGAAACGCTGGCTTGCGGTAAGTGATCTCATGCTTGAGCGCGACCCAGAGATATTTCGCCGCCGTCTCCGGCGGAGCCAGCTTGTTCCAATGCGCCAAAACCGCATCTTGCACCCAATTTAGATAGCGGGCGTTGTTCACATGCCCCATAAAATCGATGTCTGTGGGCAAAACGCCAATATGGTGAAGGTGGGAGAGTGCTTTTGTCATGTTAGTCCCAACATAGTCTATCTTGCCGCCAATTACAGCCCGTTTGCGCCAAAAAAGTGAACAAATAGGCCAATAAAACGCGCTGAAGTGATGCTTGTGTCACTTGCACGTTGGCGTGCCCTGCCCCACATCATCTGTGATGTCGAAACCTGTCGGAAAATCTTGGCGCGAAACCAATGCCTTCCGTTGGTGTATGCTGATGTTTGGTTGGTTGATCGTTTTAGGCGCACCGTTGCTTGGTCCGCTTCCAGGCCCAGGTCCACTCATCCTTTTGCCCATCGGCCTTGCCCTAATTCTCAAAAATTCATTATGGGCAAAGAAACGTTATGCGCGCCTTGCCCGGATCCATCCGGAATATGCCCATTGGGCGAATTGGGCGATGCGGCGAAGCAAAGTCACGCATCGGCCTCCTTTTCCCGACGTTAAGGGTGATTTTCTCCACCTGTTCCGCCGCGACGACATAGACATGAAAATGCCCTGACCTGTGTTGACTTTTCACCTCTCTAACCGTATCGGCCACAGCAACAGAAGCGGTCGCTGCGCAGATTCGGCGGCCATTTTCATTTTAAGACGCAAAAAATTTAAGGATTACAGTCATGAAGCGCACTTTTCAGCCGAGCAATCTCGTGCGTGCCCGTCGCCACGGTTTTCGTCTCCGTATGTCAACCGCAGCTGGCCGCAACATCCTGAACGCACGCCGCGCACGTGGCCGCAAGAAGCTGTCGGCTTAATAACGCAGCAGGCGAACCGCGACATGCGCGGTTACAGCGTTATCAAAAAAAGGTCGGACTTTCTGACCGCCAACCGGGGGAAGCGATATGCAACTCCCGGTTTTGTTTTGCTTGTGAAAGACAGGCAGGATGACAGTGCCGAAATTCGGCTGGGCATTACCATCACCAAGAAGGTCGGCAACGCGGTCATTCGCAACCGCATGCGCCGCCGCTTTCGCGCACTGGCGCAGGAAATGCTTGGGGAAAAAGGCAAGGCTGGCGCTGATCACATCCTCATTGGCCGTGACAACGGTATTGAGCGTGACTTCGGAGAATTGCGGGCGGATATGCTGAAAGCGCTGGGAAAGTTATGCGGATAGATGCGGATCTAGCGAATCCTCCCCATCGACTTGCGATGGGGAGGTGGCACGCCAACGGCGTGACGGAGGGGCTTTCAAGCATAGAGGCCCCTCCACCAGTCGCTGCGCGAACGGTCCCCCTCCCCATCGCAAGTCGATGGAGAGGATAACATATGATCGCAAAGCTCCTCATCCTAATCGCAAGGGCTTGGCAAATCGGCCCGTCGCGGATCTTGCCGCCGACGTGCAGGTTCAGCCCAAGCTGTTCGGCTTACGCGATTACGGCGCTTCAAAAACATGGCGCAATTAAGGGTGGCTGGCTGGCCATCAAACGGCTATTGCGCTGCCAACCTTGGGGTGGGCACGGATACGACCCGGTGCCATGACGCTCAACTTACGGATTAACGGGGAATTTTAGACGTGGACGATAAACGCAACCTGATTTTTGCAGTATTGCTGACGGGCATCATCCTGTTCGGTTGGCCCTATGTCGCCAGCTATTTCTTCCCCACGCCTGCGCCAGTCACGAGCACAGCGACATCAGCGACCAGCCCGGCAGGCGCTGCAACGTCCAACGTGTCCGTCGAAGCTGCACCCGCCAAGGTGCAGGCCGTTCCCCTCGGCAATGCGCTTCAGTCTTCGGCACGCATCCTCGTCGAAACGCCAAAACTGAAAGGCTCAATCAATCTTGAGGGCGCGAAAATCGACGACCTCGTTTTGCTGACCCATCGTACAGAGCTTGCCAAGGATTCGGCGCCGGTGCGTCTGTTTGCGCCGTCTGGCACCAAAAATGCTTACTTCGCGCGCTTTGGTTGGGCTGGCACAGGCATCACTGCGCCGGATGACAAGACTGTGTGGACGCCAAGCGGCAATAAGCTGACACCATCAACGCCCGTGACCTTAAGCTGGACCAACGCGCAAAGTCAGAAGTTTGAAATCGCGCTGTCGATTGACGAAAATTTCATGATCACCGCGAAGCAGCGTTTCACGAATGGTGGCACTGCGCCAGCAGAAATCGCCAACTTCGCCTTGCTTAGCCGCACTGGCAAGCCAGCGGACGCAACCTCGGGCGGTTCGATATTCACGCATATCCATATCGGCCCAATGGGCGTTTTCGATGACAAGCCCAATTATGATTGGGGCTATGTCGATGTCGAAGAGAACAAGGGTGAGACGTCATTCACCAGTACGGGCGGTTGGCTTGGCTTTACCGACAAATATTGGCTGGGCGCGCTCATTCCTGATCAGAAAACCCCTGTATCGGCCAAGTTCCGCGCAAGCGGCGATGTGTATCAGGCGCAAGTCATTCCGACCCGTTACACCAATGTTGCGGCGGGTGCTGCGCTGGATAGTACTTCGCGCTTGTTCGCTGGTGCCAAGGAAATGGCAGTCCTCAACGGCTATTCAAAGAGCCTGGGCATTCCTTACCTCGACTATGCGATTGATTGGGGTTGGTTTTGGTTCATCGCCATTCCGTTCTTCTGGATCCTGCATTGGTTGTTTGGTGTGTTCGGCAACTTTGGCGTCGCCATCATTGGCCTGACGATCATCGTCCGTTTGTTCATGTACCCCGTCGCGCAAAAACAATTTGCGTCGATGGCGCAGATGCGTGCGGTGCAGCCTAAGCTCAAGGCGCTTCAAGAACGCTGGAAGGACGACAAACCTCGCCTGCAGCAGGAAATGATGAAACTGTACAAGGATGAAAAGGTTAATCCGCTCGCGGGATGCCTGCCCATTTTGCTTCAAATTCCAATTTTCTTTGCACTTTACAAGATTTTGCTTCTGTCGATTGAAATGCGTCATCAGCCATTCGTGTTGTGGCTCAAGGATTTGTCGGCACCAGATCCGTTGACGCCACTCAATCTGTTCGGCCTTCTGCCCTTCGATCCTCCGTCCTTCATCGCCATTGGCATATTGCCGATCTTGCTTGGCGTGACGATGTGGCTGATGCAGCGCCTCAATCCGCAACCAATGGACGAAGTGCAAAAGCAGGTGTTTGCCGTGATGCCATGGTTCCTGATGTTCATCATGGCGCCGTTCGCCGCTGGTCTTCAGCTGTATTGGGTGATGTCCAACCTCGTGTCGATTGCGCAGCAAAAGTGGCTGTATTCGCGGCACCCTGTGTTGCGGGAACAGATGGCGCGTGATGCCGAAGAGAAGGCTCAGGCGAAGGCCAAGGCGTGACTGAGACGACCACGAAAATCTTCTCGGGGCCAATAAGCTTTCTGAAATCAGCGCCGAAGCTCGAGTTTCTGCCCGAACCAACGGTGCCGGAAATCGCCTTTGCGGGCCGGTCGAATGTCGGCAAGTCGAGCCTGATCAACGCGCTCGTCAACCGGAACAATCTCGCGCGCGCATCGAACACGCCGGGCCGGACGCAGGAGTTGAACTTCTTCGACGTGGGCGATCCGGCTGTATTTCGCATCGTCGACATGCCGGGCTATGGCTATGCCAAGGCCCCCATCAAGACGGTGCAGCAATGGCGTTACCTGATTAACGATTACTTGCGTGGCCGCGTTGTGTTGAAACGTGTATTCGTCCTGATCGACAGCCGCCACGGTATCAAAGAGGTCGACCACGACATCATGTCAATGCTGGATAGTGCCGCGATAAGCTACCGCATCGTGCTGACGAAAACCGACAAGATCAAAGCCAGCGACCTTGGCGCTGTCGAAGCCGACACGATGACAAAACTGCGCAAGCACGTTGCCGCTTATCCTGACCTGTCTGTTACCTCCGCCGAAAAGCGAGGCGGTATTGAAGAACTACGTGCTGCGGTGCTGGAAGCGGTGGCGTCCTAAGCGACGTTTGCGAAGGCTTTGCGCCTCTGCCCCCTCGACACAATCGCAAACAGCAGTCATTAAGGGTTGCATGACCTTGAAACTGATTATTGGTAACAAAGCCTATTCCAGCTGGTCGTTGCGCGGTTGGCTTGCGGCCAAGCAATCCGGTCTGCATTTCGATGAGATCACCGTCCCTTTGTTTGAAAATGATTGGGACGAGCGCAAGCGCGAGGAAGACCTTGCACCATCATCCGGCAAAGTCCCCATCTTGTGGGACGGCGAGGCCGTGGTTTGGGACAGCCTTGCCATTATTGATTATCTTGCGGACAAGGTCGGGCGCGATAGATATTGGCCGAAAGACGAAGTCGCACGCGGAATGGCGCGGTCTATGGCTGCCGAAATGCATTGCAGCTACACATCCTTACGCCGCGAATGCCCAATGAACACGCGCAAGACTTTCACCGATGTGACGGTATCCGAAGAAACCCGCACCGACGCGATACGCATATTACAAACCTGGGCTGAGGCACGATCGCGTTTCGGCAAGGACGGCCCATATCTGTTCGGCACTTTCAGCGCGGCCGATATCATGCTTGCGCCTGTGGTGACGCGGTTTGTTACCTATGGCTTCACGCTACCGGGCTTTGCACAGGCTTATGTCGAGGCGATGATGGCGCACCCGTGGATGGAAGAATGGTATGCCGGGGCCGCTGAAGAGCCATGGACCATCGAACGCATCGAAAACGCCGCTACTTAATCCGATCTGCGGGATACGGCTTGCCGTCCTTATGAAAATAGCCGTCTTCGCTGAATGTCATATCGATATCGGCATACACACCGCCACGTGCGCGATCCCCGGCACCAATGGCGACAAAAACGCATTCTTGATCGCTGCGATTAATGAGATGATGCCCGTTGGGAACGCCTGCGGCCCATGCCGCGACATCGCCTGCTCGCAAAATCGTCTCGCCGCCGTCTTCGATTAGCACAACCTCACCAGCCAGCATGATCACCAACTCATCCTCGCCATGATGCCAGTGACGGTGCGATGACCAGCCGCCGGGCTTTAGCACCACATGGCTCGCTCCCATATGTGTGAGGCCTGCCGCCGGGGCTAACCTTCGCCACCAGCGGCCTTCTACTTCGGCGTTAAATGGTGCGGGATATCCGGTGTCGTTGCTTTGCGCGATTGCCTCGATGTCGATTTTGGGCATCGCAATCGCCTAGCCGCATTGCGCACGGTGAAGGAGCTTCTGGTCCGCCAGCACGAGCGCCATCATCGCTGCAACCACTGGTGTGCCCCTGATACCCACGCAAGGGTCGTGGCGGCCTTTGGTGACGATGTCGGTGGCATCCCCGTCGCTTGTGATGGTTTCTACCGGCGTGAGGATAGAGGATGTTGGCTTGAACGCCACACGCACCAATACAGGCTGCCCGGTTGAAATGCCACCGGCTATGCCGCCAGCATTATTCGCCAGAAATTCGGGGTGGTTTGATCCTTCGGTTGCGGGCCGCATCCGGTCGGCATTTTCCTCACCACGTAAACGTGCTGCGCCAAAACCTGCTCCGATCTCAACGCCCTTTACCGCGTTGATGCTCATCATTGCAGACGCAAGCTCGCTATCCAGCTTGGCATACAGCGGTGCACCCCAACCGGGTGGAACGCCTGTTGCCACGCATTCGATGACCGCGCCCAACGAGGAGCCAGCCTTGCGTGCCTCGTCGACCAATTTTTCCCAGCGACCGGCCGCCGCTTCATCAGGGCAAAAGAAGGGGTTCTTGTCTATCTGCGACGCTTCGAAATTATCGCGGTTGATCGCATCGCCACCAATTTCGGCGACATAGGCCATAATTTCCACGTCAGGGATGACCGCACGCGCCACAGCGCCTGCCGCCACACGTGCGGCGGTTTCGCGCGCACTTGACCGGCCACCGCCGCGATAATCGCGAAACCCGTATTTGGCATCATAGCTGTAATCTGCATGGCCGGGGCGATAGGCCTTAGCGACGTCGGAATAGTCTTTGGAGCGCTGATCAACATTTTCGATCATCAGCGAGATAGGCGTACCGGTAGTGCGGCCTTCGAATACACCCGACAAGATGCGCACTGCATCCGGCTCCTGCCTCTGAGTGGTGAAGCGCGACGTGCCCGGGCGGCGCTTATCCAGAAAAGGCTGAATATCGGCCTCGGACAGTGCAAGCCCCGGAGGGCAGCCATCGACCAAAGCACCAAGCGCTGGCCCATGCGATTCGCCCCAAGTCGAAAAACGAAACACACGGCCAAAGGTATTAAAGCTCATTTGCAGTTTCCGTTTTCTTCACATTTCCAGAACGATAGCGGACTTGTTCCTTGCCTATCCACGTCCGGATTGCACGAAAAATGATGAGCGCGATTGCGACGCCAAGCACGCGCGCTGCATGCGGGTGGCCGTAGGTTATGCCAATGCGCCCTGCCCAGACAAAGGCGCCAATGATGCCAACAAAACCTGCCATTGAGACGAAGGCGTCAAGCAAAGGCGGCAACCCCTCCCAATAGCGACGTGCGTGCCAATAGCCGTGCACACCAACAAGCACGGCACATCCCACCAAAAGAAGAACCAGCTCGTCGCTATGCCCCTCGAACATCAGGAGACAGCAATATCAGGAGCATCCTCCTGCTTCATGCCGACGGTGTGGTAGCCCGCATCGACATGGTGGATTTCGCCAGTGACCCCTGCTGCGAGATCGGAGAGGAAGTACAACGCCGAGGAGCCGACATCGTCGATCGTTACATTGCGGCGCAGCGGCGTGTTCAGCTCGTTCCACTTCAATATGTAACGGAAATCTCCAATACCCGACGCTGCAAGCGTCTTGATTGGGCCGGCCGAGATAGCGTTGACGCGAATGCCTTGCGGCCCGACGTCATTGGCAAGATATTTGACCGACGTTTCGAGCGCAGCCTTTGCAACACCCATCACGTTATAATGCGGCATCACCTTTTCAGCGCCATAGTAACTGAGCGTCAGGAGCGACCCACCGCCCTCGCCGGTTTCGGGATCTAGCGGCTTCATCATCGCGGTTGCGCGCTTGGCAACGGCAGTAAAGCTATAGACGCTGATGTTCATTGTCATCAGGAAGTCTTCCAAACCGACCTCATAATATTTGCCGCGCAACGCCTCTTTATTAGTGAAGCCAATAGCGTGGACCACGAAATCAATGGTTGGCCATTTGTCCGCTAGCGTCTCAAATGCACGATCAAGATTGGCCATGTCAGCAACGTCACAGTCGATCAGGAAATCGCAACCAAGCTGCGCCGCCAATGGCCGCACCCGCTTTTCCATGACTTCGCCTTGATAGCTGAAGGCCAGCTCAGCACCTTCGGCATGCAAGCGCTTCGCGATGCCCCATGCGAGCGACTTGTCATTGGCAAGCCCCATAATCAGTCCGCGTTTGCCTGCCATCAATCCGGTCATAGTGTCCTCATTCGTCAGCTAAATTTTCTCTGGCCTGCTTTAGTCCATTTTCGTGTGCGTTGGCCAGTGCCGCATTCAATTGCGCGCCAGTCACCAAACCAAGCCCGATCAGATAAAAGAAAATGAGCGCGACCATGACCCCTGCCAGGCTCCCATACGCAAGGTCATAATTGCTGACGCTGGAGAGAAAAGCAGGCAGCAAGGCGGTCAGACCTAGCCACCAAATGCTGACAAACGCGGGCCCCGGCCATTTCGGAAAGTCGGGCGAACGGTATTTCGACGGGGTGAGTCCCGCAAAAATGACGTAGATCGCGACAAACAAGGCGACGAACGGAATGATTCGTCCCCATGCAAAATAGCTTGATACGGTCTGCGCGGTAGGGATGTAACGATACACCAGTTCCTCCGCCGCAGTGACCATCACCTGTGCTGAAAAAGCGACCATCGCCAGAATGACTGATGCGATAATCGCGCCGAGCGATCCTAGCCGGTAATGCCAGAATGCACGGCTTGGGGTTGCACCATAAGACCTATATAAAACATCGCGAAAGGTCTCGATGAGGCTTGCGGCTGTCCAAAGGCTGACTCCAGCGCTTAGCCACAATAAAGGCCCCGATCGCGCGGTCATGGCGGATTGTATGGGTTCTTGAAGCGCGCTTGCGACGCTTGGCGGAACCGTCCTGAAAAATGCTTCGATCAGCGCAAGTCCGGACTCGGTCTGACCAAATGCACCAGCAATCGCGGCAGCAACCACGCAAAAGGCGAAAAGCGATACCAAAGACAAATACGCGAAATTGCCCGCATGAATGAAACCGTCGCTGTAGACTCCGACGCCGACGCGCTTGATCACTTCGATGACCTGACCCGGAAGACCAAGCCGGGCGAACCATGTGGCCTCACTCTCGTTAGCATGCGTTGTCGCCGGGAGATGCGCACGCGCCTCCGGTGACAGAGGTGAAATTTCAGACACGCATATTCTCCCGGACAGAACTGTCCGAGAGAACGTCGTTTATCCGCGCGAGTTCCGCTGGGTCTGTCGGCAGGTGGATCATCAACGTAACAAGCTGATCACCGCGTGCGCCGGTTTTGGCAGTAAAGCCCCGCCCTTTGATGCGTAGAACGGCGCCAGAATTTGTACGTGGCGGAACAGTCAGCATGACTGCGCCATCGACCGTTGGAACCTTTACCTTGCCGCCGGCCACCGCTTCTTTCAGTGAAATCGGCAGATCAATGCGGATATTGTCGCCGTCGCGCACCAGATGTGGATGCTTGCCCAACTTCAATGTCACCATCGCATCGCCATTGCCGCCGGGGCCAGGCTGTCCCCGACCCGGGATGCGGATTTGCTGTCCGGCAACCATACCAGCGGGAAGTTTGAACTCTACTGTCTTGCCATCGCCCAGCATGATGCGCTGCGGCGCCAGCGTGGCGGCGTCCGTGAAGGACACAAGATGTTCATAAGCAATGTTCGCGCCCTTGGGCGGAGGCGCTTGCTGAGGGCGTGAACCGGGCCCAGCGCCTGGCCGTGCACCGCCCCCGCCACCAAACAATCCGTCAAAGATGTCACCCAGGTCAATCCCGCCGCTGCCAAAGTCGAAATTGCCACCTGCCGGCCCGCCCTGGCTGTAGCCACCACCGCCGCCAAACGGATTGCCTGCAAAACGTGGCTGTCCGTTTTCGTCGATCTCACCGCGATCATATTGGCCGCGCTTCTTGGGGTCGGACAAAAGGTCATAGGCTTGCGTAATTTCGCTAAACCGCTCCGACGCCTTCGGATTGTCCTTGTTCTTGTCGGGGTGTAATTCTTTTGCAAGCTTGCGATAGGCGACCTTGATCGCCTTTTCATCCGCACCCTTGGAAACACCTAAAATGGAATAAGGATCTGCCATTCTTGTCCCTGTTACTCTCACTGCCCGTCTTACATTGGTATTACAGCGTCCGGAGTCAACTTGGAAGCACGGCGCCATCGGGTTTTTTGCCCGAAATCTGGCGTAGCAGAAGATATAGCAACAGGCCAATGGGCCCTGCCATCAAGGTAAAGAACAATATCGGTACCTGTACCAAGCGGGAAATTTTGTTCCTGTCCGCGTTGCGCGCAATCCAGATACCGACGAAAAGGTCAAAGGCCAGATAATGAACCCAGCCGATAGTTGCGCCGCCGGGGGAATCAAACAGGGCCATGACGCCCGCCAAAGTAGTGAAATCGGCAGAGGGTCGGCCAAGCGGACCGCCGTCTGGAATCCAGCCCGCCATCAGCGGAATAATGAGGCCGGCATACAGGCAAGCCAGCAAACCTGATCCTGCAAAAAACACATAAGGGACAACCCGCTCGCGTTTAGGAGCGAACGCCAGAACCACCCAGCCAAGCAACGCCCACGCATTGGCGGCACCGAATATCATTTCCCAGTTCATTTTGTTTCTAGCCCCTTTTAACCCGCATCAGTCTAGCCTATCGGTCAGCTATGGAAAGACCTGATCCCTTTAGCTTATTCGACGAGTGGTTTGCCGAAGCGCGCACCACAGAAATCAACGATTCTAACGCCATGGCATTGGCGACCACTGGCGCCGATGGGCAGCCTTCGGTGCGCATGGTGCTTTTAAAGGGTCATGGCCGCGACCTTGGTACGCAAGGCGGTTTTGTATTCTACACAAATTTCGAAAGCCGCAAGGCGATGCAGTTGTCTGCGAACAAACATGTGGCCTTGCTGTTTCACTGGAAATCGCTTCGCCGGCAAATCCGCATTGAGGGCGCAGCCACTCCTGTCGATGATGCGACCGCAGACGGCTATTTTGCGACACGCTCGCGCAATTCGCAACTTGGCGCATGGGCATCTGACCAGTCCCGCCCGCTTGCGGACCGCGCGACGTTCGAAGCGCGCTTTGCCGAGGTTGAGGCCCGGTTCGAAGGCCAAGACGTGCCACGTCCCCCGCATTGGTCTGGCTGGATGGTCAGCCCCAACCGAATCGAATTCTGGCAAGACCGCGAATTCCGCCTGCACGAGCGATGGTTGTATGAACGCGATGGCGACGGCTGGACAACGGGGATGCTGTACCCATGAAAATTAGCCCATGAGCCTTGCGCATAACCACCACCACCATGCGCATGGTGAACTGACCAACCGCGCGGCCATTGCCAGCGTCACTATGGCCCTGTTCCTGTTGGCGCTGAAAATCTTTGCGGCGGCCGAGACCGGCTCAGTCGCCTTGCTGGCGTCGCTTGCAGACACGGGCTTTGACGTGCTGGCATCGGTACTGACATTGTTCAGTGTGCGCTATGCCGCCATGCCCGCCGACGATGACCACCGTTTTGGTCATGGTAAGGCAGAGGCGTTGTCGGCCTTGCTTCAGGTCGTATTGATCACCGTATCTGCAATCCTGATCGCGTGGCGCGCCATCGTGCGTTTGGGCGATCAGGAGCAGACCGTGCATCCCGAATATGGCATCGGCGTTTCCGTCATTGCGATTGTCGCGACCTTGGGCTTGCTTGCTTACCAACGGCAAGTGGTCCGCAAAACCGGATCGGTCGCGATTCAAGCCGACCATGTGCATTATCAAAGCGACCTATTGCTCAACGTTGCAGTGATCGTCGCAATTGTGCTCGACACCATGCTGAACGTGCGCGGCGCGGATCCGTTGTTCGGTATCGCAATTGCCGCTTGGCTGCTGTGGGGCGCATATCGGGCAGCGCGGATTGCACTCGACCAATTGCTTGACCGCGAATGGCCGGAGGAAAAGCGGGAGCGTTTCATTGAAGTCGCGCTTCGCCATCCCGAACTGCGTGGTATCCACGATATGCGGACACGTTCAAGCGGCGCGCATGATTTCTGCCAATTCCATGTGTGGGTTGACCCCAATATGACCGTCGCAGCGGCGCACCATATCATGGACGAGGTCGAGCAAGCATTGATGGACGAATTTCCGGGCGTCGAAGTCCTGATTCACCCTGACCCCGAAGGTCATAAGGACGAGATGGGCTATATCCCTTCGGAAACAATCGAGCGTGACGAGGAATTGAATGACTGACCTACCCTATTTCCACGTAGACGCCTTTGCAAACCGGCCCTTCACGGGCAACCAGGCTGCAGTTATGCCGCTCAACGAATGGTTGGATGACGCGACGCTTCAGGCAATTGCAGAGGAAAATAACTTCGCCGAGACTGCATTTTATGTGCCCGATCAAACCGGCGAAGCGGATTACGAATTGCGCTGGTTCACGCCAGCCGTTGAAATTCGCCTCTGCGGCCATGCCACATTGGCCAGTGGGCATATCATCTTGAGCGAGAACCCCGCGCTGGACCGCGTAACCTTGCGCACCCGCAAGGCAGGCATATTGGAGGTGCGCCGCGAAGGAGATGCTTATGCTGTCGCCCTGCCCGCAATTCCGACCGAGCAGGTTGATAACCCGGAGATGATGACCGCGATGGGGGGCAAGCCATTGTCGATGCGCAGCAACCCCGACAGTTATAATATGTTCGTGTACGCTACCGCCGCCGAAATATTGGCGCTGAAGCCAGATATGAAGGCGCTTGCGACCTTGGGCGATGACAGCTTCACCGCCACCGCACGCGGCGAAGACACCGACATCGTTAGCCGTGTCTTTGTGCCCGGTGCAGGCGTGGATGAAGACAGCGTCACGGGAAGCGCCCATGCCGTCATCGCGCCTTATTGGGCCAATGTGCTCGGCCGCGACAGTTTCACCGCCTATCAGGCCTCAGCGCGCGGCGGATATTTGGGATGCCGCGTTGACGGCGACCGAGTATGGTTGTCAGGCCATTGTTTTACGGTAGTAAAGGGAATGTTCAGCTTGCGCTGACCATCAACGACATTCCATACTTCAAAGGATCAAATATGCTGAAATCATTGGCCGTATTGTCGGCGCTTATTCTGTCACCCGCTGTTATGGCGCAAGATACACCTCCACCTCCACCAAGTGGCGGCATGCCGCAGCCAGAACAGATTTTCGCCTTTATGGACGCCAATAAGGACGGCTTCATCGCTAAGGACGAAGCACAGGGGCCATTGGTTCAGTATTTCGGAAATATCGATGCAGACAAAGACGACAAGATTTCACTGGTCGAATTGAAAACGGCTATGGATGCCATGCGTCCGCCAGAGCCTGCACAGGGCGTCAGCGAGTAATCACTGCCCGATATGTAAACGAACAAAGCGCGCGGGAAGCCAACTGGCCTCCCGCGCGTTTTCTATTTTAGGCGACGGTTGCCTTACGGATCACGCCTGGGTTCGCAGGTGGTTCGCCCTTTGGCAAAGCGTCAACATGCTCCATGCCGCTGATCACTTGGCCCCATACCGTGTACTGACGATCAAGGAAGCTTGCATCGTCAAAGCAGATGAAGAACTGGCTGTTGGCGGTGTTCGGATCATTGGTCCGCGCCATTGAACATACGCCGCGCACATGTGGCTCAGCGTTGAATTCCTGCGCAAGATTTGGCTTGGACGAACCGCCCATGCCAGTGCCATTGGGGCAACCGCCCTGCGCCATGAAGCCAGGGATGACGCGGTGGAACTTGACACCGTCATAAAAACCTTCGCCGGCAAGTTCCTTGATGCGGGCAACATGGTTTGGCGCCAGATCAGGGCGCAGCTTGATAACGACGTCGCCGCTGTCGAGCGAAAGGGTAAGTGTTTCATCGGCCATAATGATGTTCCTTCAGGCTTGGGAAATGGATGACGGCTGCCCTAGGGGATGCATCGCATCGGTGCAAAGCCAAAATCATTGCATTTTGACGCTGCCTGCGTAGGAGGGGCCAATCCTACCACATCGTTCCAAACCTGAAAATCGGGAGGCCCGCACATGACCAGCGACATCGCCGACCCGAACATCATCGACCCAGAAATCGTTGAAACGCTGGATGAGGACAATCGCCTTACCCGCGACTATGTCGATCGCGTTCTGGATGCTGTCGAAGATGGCAATCTCGATGAAGTCTACCGTCTTGTTGAGCCACTGCACGAAGCCGACATTGCCGACCTTCTTGAGCTGACCCCATCCGAACGGCGTGGCATACTGGCCATCAGCCTCGGCGACCTCATGAGCGCGGAAGTGCTCGCCGAGGTTAACGATTATGTCCGTGAGGATATTATTGACGCCTTGCCCGCGTCGCAAGTTGCAGGGCTAGCCGGACAGCTCGATACCGATGACGCGGTTGCGATCATTGAGGATATGGAGGCGGAGGACCAGCAAGCGGTTCTTGCCGAACTCGCCCCCGAAGACCGCGCCGTCATTGAAGACGCGCTTTCCTATCCCGACGAATCTGCTGGCCGTATCATGCAGCGCGAGTTGGTCGCGGTGCCCGAGCATATGACCGTTGGGCAGCTCATTGATTATTTGCGCGATCACCAGGACCTGACCACCGAATTCTGGGAAGTCTTCGTTGTCGACCCGCAGCATAAGCCCGTTGGTACGTGCAAACTAAGCTGGATCATGCGCAGCGAGCGCAAAGTTCCGGTCAGCGACATCATGAAGCATGAGCAGACGCTGATCCCGGTTGATATGGATCAGGAAGAGGTCGCTTTACGCTTCCAGAAATACGCACTTATCTCCGCCGCTGTCGTCGACGGTTCGGGCCGCCTGGTCGGGGTCATCACCGCCGATGACATCGTCCACATCGTTCAGGAAGAAGCTGACGAAGATATCTTGCGCCTTTCGGGTGCGGGCGAAGGCGACATTAACGAGCCTATTTCCGAAAGCTACAAGGCACGCGTCCGCTGGCTGATCGCCAATCTCGGAACGGCTATGGTGGCCAGCTTCATCATCGCGCAATTTGGCGCCGCCATTGAAACCATGGTTGCGCTCGCGGTCCTCATGCCAATCGTCGCCTCCATCGGCGGCAACGCAGGCACACAAACGCTTGCGGTAACTGTTCGAGCGCTGGCAACTAATCAGCTTACGCAATCAAACACGATGCGTTCGATCTGGCGCGAAATCCGCGTTGCTCTGCTGATCGGCGCTACGATCGCGGTCATCGCCGGCATCGGCGCTGGCGTGATATTCAGCAATTGGCTGCTGGCGGGCGTGATTTCTGTGGCCATATTGTGCAATATTTCGCTGGCCGGATTGTCGGGCGTTGCCATTCCGGTACTGCTGGATCGGCTGGATCAGGACCCTGCGGTTTCAAGTTCGATCTTTGTAACGATGATCACTGACTCTATGGGCTTCCTCATCTTTCTTGGGCTAGCCGTATTCAGCGGTCTTGCCGGTTAGCCTCACAGTTCCCAAATAGCGTCCATGCCACTGAATATGACCAAAATCGCCTTTGGCGCGGAAAGCCCGAAGCATTTGCGTGAGCGCCTTGCCGCTTATGCCCAGGGCGGCGAAGTACGCATCACCACGCGTTACTTGCCAAAGCGCGTCGAAGAAATGGCGGGTGGCTCGCTCTACTGGATTCACACCCATACGATCATCGGCAGAAGCCCCATCATTGGCTTCATGGAAAACGGCGCTGGCCGACATTGGATACGAATCGAACCGCGC
>JANPKN010000160.1:0-5081 GCA_031426075.1 Sphingomonadaceae bacterium | reverse complement strand
TTCCGCAATTCAGTCGCCAGCTACACCGTCAGCCTGCTGCAGCCGAAGGTCATCGCCGATATGAAATTAGTCGACCATGGCTACCGCGTCATTGAGCGTCCCATTTCCAATTTCCTGCCGCAAGAAGATGGCGGATATCTGAAATTCGGTGGCGGGCTGGAGCGCACGCAGGCTGAATTTGCGCGCTTTTCAAAACATGATGCAGCGGTTCTCCCCCAATATTATGAGATGCTGGAGGGCGTTGCCGACGTATTGCGTGATCTGGCTTTGCGCTCACCGCCCAATGTCGGGGATGGCCTCAAGACGTTGATCGACGCAGCCGTGCAGGGACGCGGTCTGATGAAGCTCAACCTGTCACAGCAACGCGACGTGCTTGAACTGTTCACCAAATCGGCGCGCAGCTTCCTTGATAGCTGGTTCGAAAGCGAAGCGGTCAAGGCCGCGTTCGGTTTTGACGCAGTCGTTGGCAATTACGCCAGCCCAGACACACCGGGCAGTGCGTATGTCTTGTTGCACCACGTCTTTGGAGAAGTGAACGGCAACAAGGGCGCATGGGGCCATAGCATCGGTGGCATGGGCACGATCACGCAGATCATGGCCAAGGTCTGCCGCGAACTGGGCGTCGAAATCAGCCTTGAGGCACCCGTGTCACGCGTTTTGGTCAATGGCGAAAAGGTCGCTGGCGTGCGCCTTGAAAGCGGCGAGGAAATCGTCGCGGACCGCGTCATTTCCAATGTCGGGCCAAAGCTGTTGTACGAACGCATGTTCGACGATGCCGACCTGAAGCCCGAATTCAAGCGCCGTGTGAAGGGTTTCAAGGCCGGTAGTGGAACGTTCCGCATGAACGTCGCTTTGTCGGAACTGCCTAAGTTCACCTGCCTGCCCGAACCCGGCGAGCATCATCAGTCAGGCATCATCATCGCGCCAACATTGGATTATATGGACCGCGCGTTTTTGGATGCGAAGCGCGATGGCTGGTCGCAAAAGCCAATCGTCGAAATCCTTATCCCCTCCACCGTTGACGACAGCCTCGCACCCGCCGGACAGCATGTCGCCAGCCTGTTCTGCCAGCAGTTCGCGCCTGAACTGCCCGCCAATGCGGACGGTTCACCACGCGACTGGGACGCCGAAGAAGGCAAAGCCGCCGACGATATCATCAGCACAGTCGAGGGTTATGCCCCTGGCTTCCGCGCGTCCGTCTTGGGCCGACAAATCCTCAGCCCAAAAGGGCTTGAGCGCAAATTCGGACTGGTCGGCGGCGATATCATGCATGGCAATATGAGCCTTGACCAATTGTGGTCTGCGCGCCCGATCTTGGGCCATGGCGCTTACCGAGGGCCATTCAAGGGCCTGTATATGTGCGGCGCAGGCAGCCATCCAGGCGGCGGCGTGACAGGTGCGCCGGGACATAATTGCGCGGCGGAAGTGCTTGCCGACCGCAGCGTGTTCAAACGGAGATTTGCTTAAAGCTAACGAAACAGCCGGACCTTTTCAGATCCGGCTTTCCCCCCCTGTCGCTTTTGGCGACAAACTCTATGTCACTCGTTTAACGACGTAATTTCATTTTCTCCACTACAAATTTTTGTCGCGAAGAAAAGGGAACAATCATTAAAAATCGCGTGAGAATTTCAGGCCGATCAAGCGGGGCTTGATCACAACATCGTAAAAAGCGCCACCCGTTGGCGTTGAAGCCGTGACACCCGTTCCGCAGACCGTTTCAAGACACTGCACGCCTGTATTCACAACACCACGCGTGTCGAACAGGTTGGTGGCAAATGCCTCAATCGCCCATACGTCGCTTTTCACGCCGATGGAGAAGTCAGCCGTTGTATAGGCATCCAGATTGCCCTTGATAGCGTTCTGCGCTGGCCGCAAATCGCTTCTGCGGCCTCCGGTATGGTTGACCGCAAACTGCACATGGCCATCCCAGTCAGCGACCGGGAATTCATAACGTGCAATCGCATTGCCCTTAACCTTGGCGGTCACTGGCAAGCGCGAACCAGAAGGTGCCAGCAACGAATTGCCCGCCGTCGTGCAGTCGAAGGTCGCGTTAGCAATAGCGCAGAAATCGCGACGGCTTGTCGCATCATTATAGCTGAAACCAGCGTTGAGGCTGAACCCGTTTGAAAAGAAACCAGCGTCCATTTCGACACCACGAATGCGGGCCACGCCAGCATTGCGGATTTCGGTCAGGCCGTTTGCACCCAGGAACGAAAGCTGGATGTTGTTCCAGTCTTCCTGAAACACTGCACCGTTCCAACGGAACGCACCGAATGTGGTTTTCCAGCCAAGTTCATAATTGTCCAGCTTGTCCGACCCATAAGGTGGCAAGGTACCGCGACGGTTGATCCCGCCCGGACGGAAACCACGCGACCAGGTGGCGTAGACCAGAACATCGTCAGTGACTTTGTATGTCGCGTTTATCTTATGAATGAACCCAGTGTCGGACGTCGATTTGTCGACGTTGGTGCATGGGCTGCCCGCGACGATCACCGGCCGACCATTACAACCAGCTTCGCCTGTTCCATCTCTGATGAACGCACCTGAATCAGGGTCGGTTTTATCGCCGCTATATCCAGCCGAATAGCCGAAAAAGCCCTGCAACGAGTTATCGAACTTATAATAACGCAAGCCTCCAGTGAAGGAGAGCTTGTCGGTCAGATCATAGGTAAGCTCACCAAAGGCGGCATAATCGCGATCAACACGCTTTTGCTTGGTAAGCCAGATGTTGCTATCGGTTCCCGTCACCGTGATGGAATCGGCAATGTTGTCGATGATGTAATTCTGCTCGATATTGTGCGACTGCCGTTGCGCAAACACACCGCCTATAAATCGCAATGGTGCATCCGCAGGGCTGGCGATACGCAATTCGCCGAAGCTCTTCTTATATCTATCAATGCCTTGAATATACTGGTTCGGGTTCACCAGATTGTCCGCGTTGTCGTAGAAATAATTGCCATATCCAGACAGCGCGTCATAGAAATAGGCATAATCGGAGTAATCCGACTGCGTTTCGGTCCTGCGGCGCAAATGGCCACCCGTTGCAGTGACGTCCCAGCTACCGATCTTGCCCTCAATAGTCAGTGCAGCCTGAATCCACTTATCGCGGCTGCCCTCTGGGTTGTACTGAACGGTTTGAAGATCGCCAGTGGTCTGCCCCGAACGTTCCTGCGAATAGCTGCCTTCTGTGTTTTGAACCTGCCCCATCAATGTTGGCTTGATCGTCCAGCTGTCATTAAGATCAATTCCAAGTGCCAGACGCGCGCCGTATGTTTCGGCGTCGTTGTAGTTTTTCTCAACCAAAGCAGCGTTGCTTTGCGTAATGCCGGACGAAGCATAAGTTCTGCTGCCCGCAATATTGTCGATGTAGCCGCCATCATCGCGATACCAGGCAACAAGACGCGCAGCCGCGCCCTCGGCGATTGGGACGTTGACGAAGCCTTCGTAAATCGAGCCGAAATCACCATGCGCGATATTATTGAGTTCAACGCCGGCGCTGCCGTAGAAACCAGATGGATCTGGCGCGTTGGTAACGAGTTTCAACGTGCCTGCCATCGAGCTTGCACCATATAATGTGCCTTGCGGTCCAGCGAGCGCCTCAACGCGTGCGAGGTCATAAGCGTGCAAGTCCAGCGCGCCTTGAATGGTCGTAATCGGCATTTCGTCGAGATAAGTGCCGACAGTTGGCAACGAGGCCGAGTGGTTGGCGTTTTCACCCGATGCTACGCCGCGGAAGTAAACCTGCGCGAAACCGGGGCCGCCCTGCTGAATCGTGACGGAAGGCAGGAATTTCACAACATCCTGCAATTCGCTGACCTGTAGTTGGTCAAGCTTTTCATTGCCGATTGCGTTGATCGCGATTGGCACGTCCTGCAAATTCTGTTCGCGCTTTTGCGCGGTTACGACAATAACATTACTGTCTTCATCAGCCGCTTGCTGGGCCATTGCAGGCATGGCGACACTGAAAGCAGTTGATGTAAGTAATGCGGCTAATGCCGTCCGGACTTTAGTCCGCTGAATTATATTATGCACAAGCTACCCCCGTTGGTTCCCTTAAAATAAATAGGCCCTTTAACGCGCGTTCACGCAATATGTTTTCGTTCCATCACGCGTTTGCATGTGATTTTACATCAGGGTGTTGCAATGCAGCAACTATGATATTGCGGGATAAATTTGCCAGAGAGCACCTAATGCGCCCTTCAAAGGTCCAAGATGCGCCTCATATGGCTTCCACTGATCAACGCCGTCGCGGTTGATGGGGCGACGGACCTGCTCGCTGGATGCGGTGCGCACCGCACGTTTGTTCTGATGGAAATTCAGGCAGGCATCTTCAAACGGAAGGCCAAGGAAATCCAATAAAGCACGGATTTCGCGTTCTGGATTTTCCAGCAAATGTTCATGAATGACGCGATAGGCATAGCCGGGTTCAACTGTGTCGAAATGCGCCATCAAACGCACATAATCGGCATAATATTGCCCCATATGCGCAAGGTCATAGCTGAACGCTTGCCCCTTGGCGAAATGCTGCCGGTAATTCGAAAAACAGCAATCGAGCGGATGCCGCCGCGCGTCGATGATCTTGGCATTGGGCAGGATTAGCCGGATGAAGGCCAGATAATTCCAGTTGTTGGGCAGCTTATCAATGAAAAATGGCTTATCGGTTTTGCGTTGAATATGCGTGCGTTCGATGAACTCTGCGCCCAGCCGCGCGGTGTCTTGGGCACCGAAACTGCCGAGGGCATCAATCCAGTCGCCATCACGTCCTTCGCGCAAAGCCATTGCCGGAATATCGGGCAGTTCCATCGTGCCTTCAATCATCGAATGGCTGGCGAGGATTTGCTCAATCAAAGTCGAACCAGCACGCGGCATGCCAATGATGAAGATGGGGTCTGGCGCATCATGCCCCTGCCCGACGCGCGCTTCTAAAAATGCGGGCGTGAGCTGCGCGATGATCCTGTCGACTTGTCGGCTCACCGTTTGCGGATCATATTTCAGTTCATCGCTGCGCAACGCATTCGCCTGGGCATAATGCATGAATGCCGCGTCATGATCAGTCCGCTCTTCCATCGCCTTGCCGAGCG
>JANPKN010000159.1:0-9965 GCA_031426075.1 Sphingomonadaceae bacterium | reverse complement strand
GGATAACTGGGCTTGATCGGTTTTTGCCGCTGGCGATTTTTGCGATTGTTGCGACCGATATTGCTTTGTCTGCGCTTGCCTACAAATTTGATATTGTATCGACGGTTCGGGCGCGCGCGATTGTCGAGCCATGGACGATCAGCATCGCTGCCGGTGCGTTTTACTTTTATTCGACGCGTGACGGATTGATCTTGGCCTATGTTGCTTCTTTGGTGGCGGCGTTGCTCTTTGCGCTGTGGCCCTTATGGCGCAGCTATGGAGTGCCACGCGGATGGCGGCCAAGCGTGACGCGCTCGCTGTCTATTGCGCAACGCAATCTGCCACTGGCCGCGGCCGATGCCGCCGAATGGGGTAGCAGGCGGCTTGATCTCGCCATTTTGGGCTTGTTCGCGTCACCCGCGGTAGTGGGGATTTACTATGTCGCACAGCAAGTAGCCAGCCTTCCGCAGAAATTGAAAACGAGTTTCGACCCGATACTGGGCCCGGTCATCACCCGCAATTTGCAGACGCACAATTATGCCGAAATCGCAAAACAAGTGGGCCAAGTCGGTTTCTGGATCATTGCCGCGCAAGCCGGAATAGCTTTGGCGCTTGGCATCCCGGGTGAGGCTGTCATGGGGTTAGTGGGCCCGGAATTTGTTGGCGGGGCCGCCGCACTTGCTTTCTTATTGGCTGCGGAGGTCGTAGCCGCAACTGCCGTCGTCAGCGAGTCCGCCTTGGTCTATATGGCGCGCCACCGGAACCTTTTGATCTCGCTCGGCATGCTCGTTGTGCAGGCGTTGGTGAGTGTTGGCCTGATCATTTTGGTCGACGATTTACCCGTTAAGCCCGAATATATCGGCCTATCGCAAGCGGCAGCGGTTGCGTGCGGCCTGATGGTTTCGCTTGGCATCGGATCGTTGATTAAATCGCGGTTTCTATCGAAGTTGCTCGGGCAGCCCATCCGCGTCTGGCGCTGGACGTTGCTCATTGCTGTCGCTGCGGCGGGGCTGCTGGGCGTCATTATCGTGAGCGTGCCAGCCCGTTTTGAATGGGTGGAACTCACGATCGGTATTCCCGCAATCCTAGGCCTCTATGGCTGGATCATCTGGCGCTGGGGCTTTGAACCCGAAGACCGGGTCCTATTCCGCAAAAAACGCGATTAGCCCAGCCGCTTGGCAACTAGGTCGGCAATGTCAGCCTCTGGCCGCGCGCCATAATGCGAGATAATCTCTGCCGCGCATACTGCGCCCATCGTTAAACATTCTGCCATTGGGCGACCCTGTGCAAGTCCAGCAAACACGCCCGAGGCAAACAAATCGCCAGCACCGGTAGTGTCGACCAACTGCGCCACAGGTTCAGCGCTGACTTCAGTGCGCACACCGTTTTCAATGGCAATCGCGCCATGTTCGCCGCGTGTGCAGACGAGCAATGGTACTTTCGCTGCGATGGCGGCAACCGAGGCTTCGAAATCGTCACTGTTGTTCAGCGCGCAGATTTCGACTTCATTGGAAAACAAAATGTCAATGCGGCCAGCGTCCATTTCGGCGAAGAAATCTGGACCATGGCGCGAAATTACAAACGCATCCGACAAGGTCAAAGCGACCTTGCGACCTGCCGCACGCGCAACGTCGATCGCGGTGCGCATGGCGGCGCGCGGTTCTTCGGGGTCCCACAAATAACCTTCCAAATACAAGATAGCCGCGCTTTCGATGAGCGACTTGTCGATCACGGTGGCGGGCAGATATTGCGACGCCCCCAAAAAGGTATTCATCGTCCGCTGCGCATCGGGTGTGACCAAAATGTAGCATCGCGCGGTTGATGGCGCACCATCGCGGGCTGGAATGTCGAAATGTATGCCGCCGGCGCGGATATCATGCGCGAACACTTCACCAAGCTGGTCGCTGGCCACTTGGCCGATAAATGCCGTTTTGTGTCCCAGCCGCGCAAGGCCGGCCAAGGTGTTAGCCGCCGAACCGCCGCTGATTTCGCGCGCTGGTCCCATATGCGCATACAACGCCTGCGCGCGTTCTTCGTCGATAAGCTGCATGCTGCCCTTCGTCAGGCCTTCGCTTGCGATAAAGGCATCGTCCGTGTTGGCGATGATATCAACAATGGCGTTGCCAATTGCGAGGACGTCGAAGCGAGTATCAGTCATAAAGGTTCCTATTTAAGCCAAGCGCGCCCAGGGGCAGGGCCACGTATATCCACCTTCGCGGTTTGAGGCCATTTTGCTCAAGGCTATGCGGCAAGCGCCGGGCTTAGTGGTTCTAAGTCCAAGCTTGCCAAAGACGTCCTAGGCAAAATGGGTCAAATCCTGCGGACGTCAAAATGGCTTCGATCTCAAAGCGAAATGCCCTCGCAGGCAGAATAACTGCCTGACAGCGACCATTTCCCTTCGATATCTTAGCCATTTTGACGCCGCGAAGGTGGATTTACGTGGCCTTGCCCCTAGTTGGGTTGGACATTTCCGGCAAGCGCTTTAGAACGGCTGCATGATCCAGGCGCTGATGCTTTCGTTCCAAAGTCTGTCCGACCGGCGTGTCGCTGCAGTGATGATCAAGGTGGTGCTCCTCACCATCGTCAGCTTTCTGCTTCTTGGCGTTGGCCTATGGTTTGCCCTGCAGTGGCTGTTTGCCTGGTTGAACGTCAATGATGACGGATTCTGGTCTGGCCTGCTGTCGGTGGCAATTATCGTGCTGTCCGGCGTATTGTTGTTCCGCGTTGTTGCCGTTGCGATCACTTGGATTTTTGCAGATGATATTATCGACGCTGTCGAAGACCGGTACTATCCGCGGCACGCCGCTTTCGGCAAACGGCCAAGCCTTGGCGCCGGGCTTCAGATGGCCATCAAGTCAATCACGCGGGTCGTCGGCTATAATCTGCTGGCACTGCCGATTTATCTGCTCCTCCTATTCACTGGCGTCGGCACGGCGATTGCCTTTTTATTGATCAACGCCTTGCTTTTGGGCCGTGACCTTGAGGACATGCTCATCGCACGTCACGGCGCGAAGGGCGCGATGAACAAACTGCCACGGCTCATGCTTGGCCTCATTGGCACCGCCGGAATGCTGGTGCCGTTCATCAACCTTCTCGTACCAGTTTTGGCAACGGCCACGGCCGTGCATTTGGTGCATTCAGGAAATAGTTCTTTATGAAGAATGCCATCCCCGTCACCGCAGCGGCATTACTGCTGGCAGGCTGCGTCTCAGCCCCTGAGGCGCGTCCGACAGCTCGTCAGCCAGCCCCTGTCGAGCGCACCGCCGCATCTTTCCCAGTGCGTCCCGTGATTGCCACGCGCGGACTTGAAGGCGTGATGGGCAAGGACGCGAACGCGCTGAAGCGCCAATTCGGTGAACCGCGTTTGGATGTTGTCGAGGTTTATGGCCGCAAACTGCAATTTGTAGGCAAGCCGTGCATCCTCGACACATTTCTCTACCCCGAAAGCAAAGGTGGTCGCGAAGTCGTCACCTATGTCGATGCACGGCGAAGCGACGGTGCCGCGGTAGACCGCGCGTCGTGCGTTGAGGCCTTACAACGGCGGTGAGCATATCAAAAACCCCGTTCGCCTCGAGCCCGGTCGAGAGGCCCTAAAGCAAACACGGCCCGGTTAGGTTGCATGTATCTCCGCATGACCAACTTCCCATTCAGCCTGCACTGACGAGTCCTGCTCATCCGCCGATAGTTCCCACTGCATCCGCGCAAATGCATCAGGCGACAGCCGCGCCAATGCCCAAATCGCCGCACCGCGCACCACGGGCGCAGGATCAACCAGCAACTTTTCAATCTGCGCAACCAGGCCGGTATCACGACCATTGCCCGCCGCGATCAGCACATTGCGGACAAATCTGTCACGACCAATCCGCTTAATCGGCGATCCCGAAAACAGCTTCCGGAAAGCCGCATCATCCAACGTCAATAAATCGGCAACCTGCGGCGCAACCAATTCCGCGCGCGGCAAGAACGCCTTGTGCGCGGCCGCGGTTTTGGCAAATTTATTCCAGGGACACACGGCCAAACAATCATCGCAGCCATAAATATGGTTTCCCATTAACGGCCGAAGCTCAGGATCAATCGGACCCTTATGCTCAATGGTCAGGTAAGAAATACAGCGGCGGGCATCGACGCGGTAGGGCGCAGGAAAGGCGTCGGTTGGGCAAATATCCTGACACGCGCGGCATGACCCGCAATTGTCGCCTCCGGGCAATGCGGGTTCAAGCTCGGCGGTGGTATAAATTGCACCGAGGAACAGCCAGCTGCCATGTTCCCGGCTGACGACATTGCTGTGCTTGCCCTGCCACCCAAGCCCGGCCGATTGCGCCAAGGCCTTTTCCATAACGGGCGCAGTATCAACGAACACCTTAACGCCAGCACCTGCCTCATGCGCCAACCAGCCCGCAAGCCGCTTCAGCGCGCCTTTGACAACATCATGATAATCGCGGCCTTGTGCATAGACAGAAATGCGCGCGCGCGCGTCTTGGTCGGCAAGCGCCATTGGGTCCTGCGGCGGGGCATAGCTCATCCCCAGCATGATGACTGATTTAACCTCAGGCCATAAGACATCCGGATTGGCGCGTTCATCGGCGCGGCTTTCCATCCAGAGCATGCTGCCATGCAGGCCTTCGTTCAACCATTGTTGAAGGCGCGCGCCAGCCTCTGGTGCAAGGCGGCCCGGTGCGACACCAAAAGCGACAAACCCCTCGCTTTTCGCACGATCTTGCAACCTGTTAACCAAATTTGTCTTGTCTCTCTTCACGCACCAACCCTATTCAGCACCGACTATAACTCCGGGGCACATCAGAATGTATGCAATAGAGGCAAAGGGACTCGTAAAGCAATTC
Organism: Sphingomonadaceae bacterium; assembly: GCA_031426075.1. Classification (GTDB taxonomy): domain Bacteria; phylum Pseudomonadota; class Alphaproteobacteria; order Sphingomonadales; family Sphingomonadaceae; genus Sphingorhabdus_B. The sequence continues at coordinate 5,145 of JANPKN010000159.1, read as the reverse complement.
GACGGCTTTCGAGCGGTTGATGGTGTCGACCTGAAAATTCCCGAAGGCAGCATTTTTGGCATTTTAGGCCCTAATGGCGCGGGCAAGACTACGATGCTGCGCACTCTGCTTGGCATTATTGACCCGGATGCGGGCACCCGTACTTTGCTTGGCTCCGACCGTCCTATTTCGCAGTCGCGTAATGTCGGCTATTTGCCCGAAGAACGTGGATTATACCAGTCAATGCGCGCGGTTGACACCATTGCCTTCATGGGCGCATTGCGCGGCCTTCCGCTAAAGGAAGCCGCAGCAAAGGGACGCATTCTGCTTGAAGAGGCTGGCCTTGGATATGCCGCCGACCGGCAGATACGCCAGTTGTCCAAGGGCATGGCGCAGACTGTGCAGCTCATGGGCACCATCGTCCATGACCCAAAGTTGATTGTCCTTGATGAACCTTTTTCAGGGCTCGATGCGCTGAACCAGGCGAAGCTTGAAAAGATGATCCGCGCGCAAGCGGCAAAGGGCGTGACGGTCATTTTCTCAACACATGTCATCGCCCATGCCGAGCGACTGTGCGAACGCATCGCGATTATCGCCAAGGGCAAGATCAGTTTTGATGGATTGGTGTCCGAAGCACGCGACCGCTTGCGTCCGCAAGTGCATCTGGAAACTGAAACGCTGGATGGGCCATGGCGTTCGGCACTTCCCGCCGATACTAAAGCCGAAGGGCATTTTTGGCATTTCACTTTGCCGGAAACGGGCGTGGAGCCATTGCTGACCGCCTTGATCGAGGGCAAGGCAGGCATTCGGTCGCTGTCGATCGAGCGCCCCGGTCTGCATGATGCCTTTGTCGCGATTGCGGGCGAGGCAGTTGCCGCTGAGATGGATGATGCAACCGTGGGAGACGCAAAATGAGAGAGATTTTCCGCGCTGCCTTCGTCATCGCCCGCCGCGATTTTACGGCGATCATCTATTCCAAGGCATTTATCTTCTTTCTGCTTGGCCCCTTTTTCCCGGTATTGGTTGGCCTGGCCGCTGGCAATTTGGGAGGGCAGATCGCCAAGGAAGTGTCGCAACCTGTTATAGGGATTGCGTTGTCCAAAGCCGATTCTGACAAAATTCTGGCGGCCCGCAATTCGCTCTCCAAAACTTTAGGCGATCGTTATTTTGCCGAAATGAAAGTTGTCGGAGATGCTGCGACGGAGCAGAAGAGTCCGCAGGATTACCTACAGAAAAAGACCGATAATTTAAGCGTCGTGGTGACAGGGACACTCTCAAAACCTGTCGTGACCGGAACCGCAAACAGCATTGAACGCGAACGCGCGGACATTGAGCTGCTTTCCGGTTACGCGCAAAGCGGCGGCAGTTTGCAATTGCCGAAAGCCACACCGGATATCGTTGTCGAATCTGCCAATAATGATAAACAATTGCGCACCATTACGGCGCAGGGCGGACAAATTCTTGTTTTTTTCCTGACCATGTTGCTGGCAGGGATGGTTCTGTCCAATCTGGTCGAGGAAAAATCGAACAAGATTATCGAAATATTGGCGGCATCAATCCCGATGGAATCAGTATTTCTAGGCAAGCTTTTTGCCATGCTTGCCATGGCATTGCTTGGCATTGCGGTGTGGACTAGCATTGGCTTGATCGGCTTTGCAGCGGTGGGGCCTAACCTGCCCAATTACCCGACACCCGCAGTTGGCTGGCCGATGTTCATTGGGCTTTGCTTCACTTATTTCATCATGGCTTACCTGATGCTGGGCGCACTGTTCCTTGGTATTGGCGCGATGGCTGCAACCGTGCGTGAGGTACAGACCATTTCGATGCCCGTCACCATGGCGCAATTGATCAACTTCTTTTTCGCGTCATATGCACTGACCAAAACGGGTGAACCCATGGAGAAATTTGCGGCAATATTTCCCTTCAGCTCGCCCTTCGCGATGATCGGGCGCGCCGCGCTTGAGCCGACATTGTGGCATCATGGGGTGGCGATTGTTGGCCAAGTCCTGTTTGCAGTGCTGCTGCTGCGTCTTGGCGTGTATCTGTTCAAGAAAAACGTCATGAAGTCGGGAAGTGCGGGCCGCGTGTCTGAAGAAGGAACGCGCAAGCTGTTCGGTTTCATCAAAGTTCGGGGGTAAATCTGCCTGCGCGGATAATAAGTTGCGGTTCGAAACTGGATTGACATTTCTGTCAGTAGTGGCACGTTCTCGTTTGAGAGGAGACGAGCAAAATGGCAACTGCCCCGATATTTGAGAGCGATTCGCTTCCCTATGAAGTCAATCAGGCACCCCATCGCTGGGATGTAACCAAAGCCGATATTTACCTTGAGGATCGTTGGCATCCGATTTTCAAGGAAATGCGCGAGAAAGCCCCGATCAACAAAATCGAAGGCTCCGATTTCGGCAGCTATTGGAACGTCACCACGCTGAAAGCGATCCAGCATGTCGAGGCGTTGCCCGATATCTATTCATCCTCGTTCGAACATGGCGGCATCACGCTAATCGACGACAACGCCCTTGCCGAGCCGATCCCGGAAGACCAGAAAGTGGTCATGCCAATGTTCATTGCGATGGACCGGCCCAAGCATACTGAAGAACGCCGCGTGATAGCGCCCGCTTTCACGCCCGGCGAGATGGAACGCATGTCGGGCGATATCCGCCGCCGGACCTCTGAACTGCTCGATTCTCTGCCAGTTGGCGAAACTTTTGACTGGGTTGATCTCGTATCGATTGAACTGACCACGCAAATGCTTGCATTGTTGTTTGATTTCCCGTGGGAAGACCGACGCAAGCTAACCGAATGGTCGGATTGGGCCGGTGACGTCGAACTTTTCCGTACCGAAGAAACGCGTAAGGCACGCCTTGCCAAAATGTTCGAAATGGGCGCGTATTTCCAGCATCTATGGGATGAGCGCAAAAACAAGGGCGAAGCGCCCGACCTCATTAGCCGTATGATTCATTCGCCTATGAAGGACATGAGCCAGTTCGAGTATATGGGCAACCTCATCTTGCTGATCGTCGGCGGCAACGACACCACGCGCAACTCAATGTCGGGCTATGCATATGGCCTCCATAGCTTCCAGGACGAGCGTGAGAAGCTTGAAAAGAACCCCAACCTCATCACCAACGCCGTCAGTGAAATCATCCGCTGGCAGACGCCGCTGGCGCATATGCGGCGTACCGCAACGCAGGACCATGACCTGTTCGGTGCGCCCATCAAGGCGGGCGACAAAATCGGCTTGTGGTATCTATCCGCCAACCGCGACGAAACTGTATTCGACAATCCGGACAAGCTGATTGTCGACCGCGAGAATGCGCGTCGCCATCTGGCCTTTGGCTATGGCATTCACCGCTGTGTAGGCGCCCGACTTGCCGAGTTGCAAATCCGCATCTTGCTTGAAGAAATGGCGGTTCGCCGGTTACGACCAAATGTTGTTGCTGAACCTGAACGCGTCGCAGGTTGCTTCGTGCATGGCTATCGCAAGATGGATGTTGAGCTATCGCGTTATTGATATGAAACTTTTTCGGCCTCTGCGGCGTATTTACAAGCAGAGCGAATAAAGGAACATCTCATGAAGCTGAGCAAACGCAATTTTCTGTCCTTCGCGAGTGTAGGCGCGGCGGTGTTCGTCTTTGGCTGCGGCAAGGATGCGACGGCCAAGACAAGCTTCGCCGTTAGCTATAGTGATGCGGAATGGAAAAAACGGCTGTCTCCTGCGGCGTATCGCGTTTTGCGCCAAGAGGATACCGAGCGGCCCTATACCAGCGCGCTTAACGACGAAAAGCGCAAGGGCACTTACGTGTGCGCTGGCTGCAATAAGCGGCTGTTTTCATCCACCACAAAGTTTGAAAGCGGCACTGGCTGGCCAAGTTTCTACATGCCGCTGGCTGGCGGGATCAGCACAAAAACCGACTATAAAATCGGCATGCCCCGCACGGAGGTACATTGCGCACAGTGTGGCGGGCATCTTGGGCATGTCTTTAACGATGGGCCAAAGCCCACCGGCAAACGGTATTGCATGAACGGTGTCGCGATGAAATTTGTCCCCGGCTGATCAGGACGGGCACATAGCGATTACTTCGGCCCCTCAATGCCCGAAAAATCGAGCTCCGCAGGTTTGGCCGCTGCATCGGTTTTGGCATTACTTTCGATGATGGCGGCAATGTCAGACGCACGGCCATCCTGCTTGGCATAATCGCGCGCAGAATATCCGGCGCGGCTGTCGGTTTTGTCCGGGTTTGCCCCTGCCTTTAACAAGGCGCGGACTGCCTCAATATTACGGAGTTGGACTGCAAGAATAAGCGCAGTTTCACCTGCGCGGTTGGTCTGGTCAACCTGCGCTTTTCTGCGGGTGAGCACGTCAATGCCCTCAACATAGCCCAATTGCGTGGCGAGCATCAAAGGCGTCGTACCTTTTTTATCCGCCAAATTCGGGTTGGCGCCCTTTTGCAGCAAATAACCAAGCCATGTCGAATCGCGGCGCTGAATCACGATATGCAAAGCGGTTTCGCCGCTTGTGATATCGCGCGTATTGATGATGACAGAACCAGGCTCCGACAAAAACTTTTCGGCTTCTTCACCTTTGCGATCTTTGACCGCTTTCAGGAAATTATAGCTGTCCGAAAACTGGGCGTGCGCCGCTGGTGTGATGACGCCAACCGTAGCTGGCAAGATGAGACCGGCTGCCACAATAACGTAAAATGCCTTTTTCAACAGAATCTGCCCCATTTTGATGTCCATTATCCTTGATAACTGGGCTTTAGCAGACCATGTCTGGCCTCGCTATGAACAAAACTCCGCTATTTGCGCTATCCGCCCTTCTTTTTATGTCGGCCTGTGATTCTGTGCCGTCACAAACTCCCCTCAGCGAAGCCCCGTTAGCCGGAGCGACTATTGGCGGGGATTTCAACCTGACCGATCAGGAAGGGAAAAAGCGCAGCTTCAAGGAATTCGACGGGTCTTATCGCATTGTCTATTTCGGCTATACCAATTGCCCGGACATCTGCACGCCAGACATGCAGAATCTGATGGCTGGCCTGAAGGCCTTTGAGAAGAAGAACCCCGAACTGGCGGCGAAAATCCAGCCGATATTCATCACCGTCGACCCGTCACGTGATACAAGTGCAGTGCTAAAGCAATTCGTCAGCGCGTTTCACCCGCGCGCGA
>JANPKN010000158.1:0-2664 GCA_031426075.1 Sphingomonadaceae bacterium | reverse complement strand
AGCGTGCAGAGGCAACTGCCGCGGCATTTGCCGCAGCCGACCCAAAGCTTCGTCTTAAATGGGTTGGTCCGGATATGAGCGCTTTAAGCTCAATCACCGCGCGGCTGATGGAAACATGGTCACATGCGCAGGCCATATACGATGTCCTTGCCGTGGAGCGGCAGGATACCGACCGGATCGGCAACATTGTGCGTTTAGGCGTCAACACTTGGGGCTTTACATGGAAGAACCGCCGCATGGAACCACCCGGACCCATGCCACACTTGCGCTTAGAGGCACCGTCTGGTGCGATTTGGGAATATGGCGAGCCATCCGACAGCGGCATCATTTCCGGAAGCGCGACGGAGTTTTGCCAAGTCGTTACACAATGCCGCAACATTGCCGACACTTCGCTTGAAGTGACCGGCGAAGTCGCCCATCAATGGATGGCAGTTGCACAATGCTTCGCAGGGCCACCACAAGACCCGCCACCAAAAGGCACACGGCACCGCGCCGACAGGGGAGTTTTAATATCATGAAGACGGTCGTTTTTGTTGCACTAGGCGCATTATCGCTGGCGAGCACACCACTTGCTGCGCAGCCTGCTGATGTGGTTACGGTGATCCACGCAGGGAAGTTGCTTGATAAGCCTGGAAGCGCGTCGCGTGGGCCATCCACCGTCATTATCCGCAACGGCAAGATTTACGAAATTCTGTCCGGTTATCAGCCCGGGCCAGCAGACGCGACGTTCATTGATCTCAAGGACAAGTTCGTTCTCCCCGGCCTGATAGACAGCCATGTGCACCTCGACAGCGATGCCGGCGGCAATGCAGCGCTGATTGAAGCCATCACCGATAGCCCGGCGCGCGCCGCCTATCGCGCTGCTGGAAATGCCAAGAAAACGCTGATGGCGGGCTTCACTTCGGTACGCAATATGGGCGACGGCACTGGCGCGACCTTGGCGCTACGTGATGCGGTGGCGGCGGGTGAACTACCCGGCCCACGAATCATCGATGCTGGCCGCTCCATCTCCACCACCAGCGGCCATATGGACGCAACTCTCTCGGTTTCTGAAGACCTGCATAATAGCATTGGTCAGGAAAATCTGTGCGATGGCGTCGAAAGCTGCCGCCAGGCCATACGCAAACAAATCCGCCGCGGCGTAGATGTCATCAAGATCGCGACAACGGGCGGTGTGAATAGCCGCATTGGCGCCGGGCTTGGACGGCAATTATTTGATGATGAGGTAAAGGCCTTGGTAGACACCGCGCATCTTTACGGCAAGAAAGTCGCCGTCCACGCCCATGGGGATGATGGCGTGAATGCCGCCCTGGCAGCTGGCGCAGACTCGATCGAGCACGGCACGATGATGACCGAAGAGAGCATTAAGTTGTTCAAAGCATCCGGTGCTTATTATGTGCCGACCTTGTCCACGGTGAACGGCTATCTTGAGCGCCTTGCGGCCAATCCGAATGCCTATCCGCCAGACGTGCTTGCCAAAGTGCAATGGCGCATTGGCGTAACCGGGAAGAGCCTTGCCAAGGCCTATCCGGCGGGCGTCAAAATCGCGTTTGGCACGGACGCGGGTGTTTCCAAGCATGGCAGAAACGCAGATGAGTTTGAACTGATGGTCAAACATGGCATGCCAGCCAGCGCCGCCATCCAGGCCGCGACAATGAACGCCGCGACCCTATTGGGCGTCGAGAAAGAGGTCGGTTCTTTGGAACCCGGCAAAGCTGCGGATTTGATCGCGGTGGCGGGTGACCCGACCGCGGACATCACAACATTGAAATCGGTACGTTTCGTTATGAAGGACGGGCAGGTCTTTAAGGCTGAATAATGATGCCTTTTTGCGGGTCCGTCCGGCCCTGAAGGGTTTCCACAAACGCCGTTGCGGCGGCATTTAGCCCTGCGTGGGTTTCAATTTCTACAACGCCCTCGGCTGCTGTGAGGAAACTTTTCCAGCTGCGGCCGACGGCTTCGCCGAAACCTTTTGGCCCTAATTCCTGGATTGTTGCCACCGCGTGATCGGGGGCGAAGAACAGGATAGGTTTTGGCCCTGGCATTTCGCCGCCACTTGCGCCAGCACTGTTTGGGCCTCGCGCGTCGACATGGGTGGCGCCCACCAGGCAGCTATATTTTAAAGCGCTTCCCAGCGTTTCGTGGACGTTGCGTAGAAGGGCAGAGTTGCCTGCAAAATCGACACATACCGAAGCGTTTTGGGGCAGGGAGCCGACATTGTCATAGGCCATAACGTCGTCATACAATCCGGTGCTTGTTACGAAATCAACATTGCCTTTTGAAGTGAGGCCAATGCGCTTGATAGCGGGCGACAGGTCTTTCGCCACGCTGGCAAGACCCATCGCCGTTTTGGATGACGCACTGGTGACGACGAGGTTTTCTGCACCAAACCAGCCTTCGCGGCGGAACATGGCTTCAATGAGGAAACCGGTTTTAAACAAAGGCCCGAACAACATGCGCTCTGCCTCTTTGGCGGGGTCATGTTCTGGATCAGCGGCAAGGCGGCTATACTGGTTGTAGATGGGGCTCATCGGTTGCCGATGTAGGGCCATGTCAGTGAAACCACTGGCACTGACCTTGCCGGGCACGACATCAAGATGCGTCCCCATCGGTAAATAGCCATAGACGCGTTCGCCCATCGCAATATCGGGATAGCGCGACTCT
>JANPKN010000157.1:0-16330 GCA_031426075.1 Sphingomonadaceae bacterium | reverse complement strand
TGGTTGTTGCAGGCCTTGTCATGATGACTGGGCTTGAAAAGGAAATGTACCTGCTGGCTGCCTTGCTGATGGCATACGGGTTAGCGAGCATCATCGCTATCCAGCTTGCCAAATCTGGTCGTGGCAACAACATGCTCAGTGACATTATTGGTGATTTTTCCGGCATGCCCGACATCATGAAGAAACTCGCGCTGACCCAATTTTTCAGCTGGTCGGCGTTATTCATCATGTGGATCTATACGACGCCAGTCGTTGCCCAATATGCGTTCGGATCCAGCGATCCTGCCTCCGCAGCCTATAATGAAGGCGGCAATTGGGTCGGCATATTGTTCGCGGTCTACAATGGCGTTGCTGCCTTGGCGGCCTTGTTTCTCTTGCCGACGATGGCACGCCGTTTCGGCAAGGTACGCACGCATATGATCTGCTTGCTGGCAGGGGCCGCGGGTTTTGCTGCATTCCTGTTCATCCGCGATCCACAGATGCTCCTAATCGCAGAAGTCGGCATTGGGATAGCATGGGCGTCCATCCTTGCCATGCCTTATGCCATTTTGGCATCCAGCCTTCCGCAGCAAAAGCTTGGTATCTATATGGGTTTGTTCAACGTGTTCATCGTCGTGCCGCAGTTGCTGGTAGCGACAGCTATGGGTACCGTGTTGAAGCAATATTTCCCTACCGAGCCCATTTGGACAATGGCATTTGCCGCAAGTGTGATGGCACTGGCAGCGCTAGCTATGCTGCGCATCAAAGAACCCGCTACTTAATCAATACGAGAATAGTTGGCGCACCCGACTTCTGCGTCGGGGCAAAGAGTTGCGCGGCTGTTTTTAAACAGATAGACCGACACCAACTATCATTGGGGTCCTTTCCATGTTTCGATCTGCCGTCTTTGTTTTATGTGCACTTTCAACGCCGGTGGCCGCGGAACCTTGGCAACCGGAAGAATCTGCCATGCGCGGGCATGTCGGGTTTCTTGCCAGTGATGAAATGAAGGGGCGCGAAGCTGGCACGCCGGAATATGACATCGCAGCGCGCTACGTTGCTGCTCAGTTTGAGACCATGGGTTTGAAACCTGCCGGTGCAAAAGACAGTTTTATCCAGCCAGTGCCGCTCGTGACATTTCGTGCGGCGGACAAAGGCAGCATTTCCCTGATAAACGGGTCAACGCAGACCGCGCTTGAATTCGGCGTGGATTATATGCCCGGAACCACACCTCTGGCCCCAGAACTCAGCCTGGATGCGCCACTGGTTTTCGCAGGTTTCGGCGTCGTTGCGCCGAATTTCAAACGCGATGATTATGCCGGCATCGATGTGAAAGGCAAAATCGTTGTGCTGCTTGCGGGCGCACCGTCCACACTGCCAACCGAAGAACGCGCCCATTATGCAAACACCGTCAGCAAGCGTGAACTAGCCGCAAAGCGCGGAGCGGTTGGCATCATCCTCGTTGACACGCCCACCCGCGAGAAGGTCTCTGCCTTCACGCGGCGCGTTCGTAACTGGCGCTATCTGGGTGCGACTTGGGCGGACGCGAACGGCACCCCCTCTTACACTGGCGGCACGGCGCCTGTGGTTGCATCTGTAAGCCTGGTTGGAGCCGCAAAATTGTTCGCTGGTATACCCGGCGGTGCGGCAGCTATCTTCGCCGCGTCGGAAAGCAAAGCAAGCAATCCGAAGCGCATGGCGCTACCGACACGCGCGCGCATTGCCCTCAAGACAGAGATCAACACGGTTATGAGCAGCAACGTGGCTGGCCTGTTGGAGGGTTCCGACCCCAAGTTGAAAGATGAAGTCATCGTTCTGTCAGGGCACCTTGACCACACAGGTATCTGCCCTGAAGTGAAGAGCGACACGATCTGCAACGGTGCCATGGATAATGCCATGGGCATTGCTTCGATGATTGAGGTTGCACACGGCTTCAAGCATCTTAAAGCGCGACCGAAGCGTTCCATCCTTTTCCTTGCAGTAACCGCAGAGGAAAAAGGCCTCGTTGGCGCCGACTATTTTGCGCAGAATCCGACAGTGCCAAAGGCGAACCTTGTCGCCAACGTCAATCTCGACATGCCAATCGTCACTTATGACTTTACGGATGTTGTTGCCTTCGGGGCGGAACGCTCCTCTATCGGACCTGCTGTCGCACGTGCGGGTGCATCGATGGGCATCGCACTTGTCCCCGATCCGCAGCCACAAGAGGGACTCTTCACCCGCTCCGACCATTATCGCTTTGTGCAGCAAGGCATCCCATCTGTATTTCTCGTCACGGGTCCCGGGAACAACGGCGCAGTTGCAGGCGCAGAGTTCCTGAAGACAAATTATCATCAGCCGTCGGATGACATGAACCTACCCTTCAACTGGGGCGCAGCGGCAAAGTTTGTTGGGCTCAATCTGGCCATCGCCCGCGATTTGGCAGATGCAGCCAACAGGCCCCGTTGGAACAAGGGCGATTTCTTTGGGACGCTCTTCAACGGATATGGCGCGACCGGAGACTGACGCGCCAGAATTTGTGCGCTATTTTCGAATGAACGTCGTGGTAGCGCCGCTTGCCGAGGAAATAATCAGCCGACCTTCCGGCGTGACGGTAAAAGATTTCGCCTCACCCAAGAGAGTTTGGTAGGTCTGCTCTTGCGACATGATACCAGGCGCGCACGCCATCCTCGTGCCAATCAACGGCGGAAAAACCTGAAGCGTATTGCCGGTAATCTGGTAGCGGGCTGAATAGCCATTGCAGCCCGATTTGCCGCCAATCTTGCCATCGCTGCCGAGCATCATCGTGATTTCGCTGCCATCGGCAATGTCACGTCCGCCGATGTTTTCGGCCCGCCACCATATATCTTTGACCATTGTCACCTTGGCAATAGGCTCGGAAAGTTCCTGAACCTCCACACGCTTGTTCTTACGATTGTAGAGGCACAACATGCGTGCCTTGGCACCCTTCATATGGGTTTGCGGCCAAGTCCCTTCGACGACGCGTGCCTCGATCATTACCTTGTCTGAATATCTGGCCGGTGGTCCGGCTTGAGCGCCACTTAATCCCGACGCCTTGATGCACGCTGTTTGCGACATTGCATCCACCTTGGCCCAATTATCCGGGGTTGATGCGAACGAAGGAACTGCGATTAACAGGAGGGCGGCTGCGACAATTGCCGGGACAGGATGTCGCATCGTTTAATATCCCGACCGTACGCACAAGACGTCGGCGAGATAAATGCGACGATTGATCGTTTCCTGCGATTCGCTCTTTGACCCGTTCCACCCGACACTGCGGCAGAATTCGTCAGCCGTTCTGGCCGCACAATTCGCGGTCGAATTTCCTGTAGGGCAGGAAATGATACGAGCATTATACCGCCCCGGTGCCGGGAAGAATTCGGCGGCCATTCCGCGCAACGAGGTTCCGGCGGGGGGATCCGGTTGAAATGGCGGTTGCACGGGAGACCCGCCCAGTGGGCGCATTGACTGCACCGCATATAATACGCGGCTTACCCGGCGCAGGTCGGCCTCATCCGCCGAGACTCTTGCGCAAGGCGGACGGTAGCGGGTACGCGCGCACAGCTCCCACGTTCCCGACCGCACCCGGATGGATTTGACAGACCACGACAGTTGCAAATCGCTTTTGGCCTCCCCGACGAAGACAGCAGGACCTTGAAATCCGATATCGCGATAGATTGTCGCCTCACCCTGACCAATGGGTGCCATTTTATCGGTCTGGCTAAATGCTGCCGGCGCAAGCGCCAAAGCGACGGTTACTGCTAATGCCGATTTTCTGAACACGCTGTCCTCCCAGATTGAGCCGACATCTCCGACTTAAGATGATGGCCTAAACGTTGAAATCACAACTACATACGGACCAAGCAATTACGCAACGTCGCCATTTGCAAAGCGTTACGATCATCCCGATATTTACCGTATCCGAACCCGCCGTTCGGGTGGCAGATAGAGCTTATCGGTCGGCTTGATTCCAAACGCTTCATAACATGCGTCCACATTACGGACAATGCCATTGACGCGGAACTCGCCGGGGCTGTGTGGGTCGGCTAATTCAGCGGATCGTGCTCGACTCGGTTGCAGGTGGCATCTGGTATGAACACATCCCCCGGCCAGCGTACAAACATCTCAATCGAAATCAGGCCCAGCGGGCAGTATCGCTTTACGACAATATCATTTCCGGCCGCGCTGACCTTGTAAAATTGAACCGAAGCTCATTGTCATGGCGTGGTAAGCGATAAGCGATAAGCGTTTCATTTTATTCGGGGCCATTTGCCGATTATTTTCCGGCATCGCTCGACAAAGTCAAAATGCGCGCAATAGGCTATCGACTCCCGCCTTATGTTCTGCTGTTATGTACCCATAACAAAAGCAGCACGTCGTTAGGGAGAGAACGATATGGGCCGGATGGGGAATGCAGTGGCATCGCAGGTAGTTGATCGCCATGCACTTTATCATTTTGAAAAGCATTTCATTTCCCCTGAAATATATCAGCGCCCAGACGTCAGCACGCGACAATTTGACCTTGCGCGGATCATTTCGAACGACATTGTCCCACGGCTTTTACGTCTTCATACAGAAGTTGTGCCCGATGCCCCGTCGATTGATGCGTTGATCGGCGCTCTGCGGCCCAGCAGCACCGAAATCGATGCGCTTGCCCATATTGTCCTGGGCGACGATCTAGAGGCGGCAGCCACTTATGTCACGATCATGCGAGATCGCGGGCTGTCCATGGAAATGCTCTATGTCGAATTGCTCGAACCCACGGCCCGTCATTTGGGCGAGCTGTGGGACAATGACGAGTGTGATTTCATTGATGTCACGATCGGCGTTGGCCGCTTACAAAAACTGCTCGCGATTTTTAACGACACCTACACCCTACCCCAATTGGGCACGCGACGCCGGGTGATAATGGCGACCACGCCCGGTAATCAGCACAGCTTTGGTGCGTCAATGATTGAGAAACTGTTGTCCGCAGCAGGTTGGGACGTGGAGACGGAATATTCGGGCGAGGTGGACCAGATCGTTCACATGGTAAAACGCGACTGGTTCGCAGTGATTGGCCTAACTGCCGGGTCGGATGGCCAGCTTCCCGCAATGAAGTCGGCTGTCGCGCAAATTCGTAAGCATTCGCAAAATGCGGATATTGGCGTCATGGTAGGCGGCCCCATGTTTACGCAAGATCCGCAACTGGTCGTCGCCATGGGCGCCGACGCCACTGCCCCGAATGCACCGGCCGCGGTTCTCGCTGCACAAAAGCTGTTCGACATTGCTGCGCAAAATTGGCGGTCCAGCGCCGCATAGGGTGGATGTGACGCGATTGTTCAACCGCTGGTACGTTACCTAATATTATTGGGCATATTGTCGATCGTCTCCGGCTAAGAATTCTGGATCATTCGCTGCCGCGCTGGCAAGACGGATGACCTCAGCTATGCTTTTTACCTGAAGTTTCGCCAAAGCATTAGCCCGATGCATTTCGACAGTCCGAACACTCAATTCAAGCAGATGTGCTGCAGCCTTGTTCGGGATGCCGCGCATCAGGACATTGATCACTTCATGCTCACGCGGGCTTAACAAGGCGAAAGCTGCCCGGGCGACATTGCGCGCTGCAGAGCTGTCATTTTTTTCGGCGAGGTGCATAAAGGCTGTGTGTAGGCACAGATCAAGCGCCTCAAATTCAAAAGGCTTTTCGAGAAATTCGATGGCACCAAGTTTAATCGCTTTCACCGCAACTTGAATGTCACCATGCGCGCTAATAATGATCACGGGCCAATTGACCTCCCGTTCGCGTAGAAGAGCCATTAGCTGAAGCCCATCGACAGAAGGCATGCGGATATCGAGCAAGATGGGCGCTGGTTCGAGCGCCGCAAAATTATCCAGAAAATCTTGTGCTGACGCAAATGGCCAGCTCACCAATCCTACCGTTGAAAGCAGGAAGTGGAGCGAACGACGGACGTCACTTTCGTCATCAATGATATAAACGGAACGCCCCGGTTTAGCCGACAACATAGGTGCCCAATGCAAGTTAAAGGTAGCGGGTCCGGGTGGTATGAGCATCGGGAATCCCCGAATGTTACAATTCACCCAAACCTGACAATCATAGATAAAACTGCGAGAGCCACACAATGTTCCCCTCCATATCGTTTCGCCATTTTACAAAGGTATATCACAAGTTAAAAGTTTATTGCCGTCTTCCCCCGCACTTTCCCGATCTCGCCAACTATCATGGATGCGTTACAGGCATGAGGTTCAGAAAACTAATGGGCGCTCAAAACTGTGAATATGCGTTGCGGAACCGACAACTTTAATGTGCCAAATCTCACACCTGCTGAGAGGGCTGCGGAGATGTTAAGGCGTTGTGCCGCCATTGACCGGTATGATATTTTGGACACGCCCAATGAGCCGGAGTTTGATGAAATTGCAAACCTCGCGGCTGCTGTCTGTGAAACGTCTTTTGCCGCCATCAGTTTTGTGTGTGAGGACCGACAATGGTTTAAATCCGAAGTCGGATTGGGCGTTCACCAAACGCCGCTTTCGGTGTCTTTCTGCGCTTACGCCATTCGTCAGCCCGATATTTTTGTGATCACAGACGCAAGACGCCATCCGCTATTTGCGCACAATCCCTTGGTTACTGGCGATCCGAAATTACGCTTTTATGCTGGGATGCCTATTCAGGCAGCGGACGGCACACCCATAGCGACCTTGTGCGTGTTGGATTCCGTGGCGCGACCAGCGGGGCTGACCGAGATCCAACAACTGACTTTGCGCGTGTTGGGGCAGCAAGTTGAGGCGCAGCTTGAGCTGCGTCGTTCAATAAAGGAACGCGACAACCGCGCAGCCGAACAACGCGAAGCAGCCAATGCTTTACAGTGGATTGCGACGCACGACTCTTTAACGCATTTGGGCAACCGGGCGTTGTTCCATAGTCAATTGGCGCTTGCGCTAAAGAATGCTGACCACAACGCAACAGGCGTCGCCGTTATCCTGATCGACGTCGATCATTTCAAACAAATTAACGATTCCCTGGGCCATGATGCCGGCGATGCCGTATTATGTGCCTTTGCATCGCGGCTGCGTGATGTCGTTCGCGAAGGCGATACTGTGGCGCGCTTAGGTGGCGACGAATTCGGCATCGTGCTGACTTCTGTAAAGGCCCGGAAGCATTTGGCTACTATCGTTGACTCGTTGAATATGCGGTTGCGTGAAAAGCTCGATTTCAACGGTCGGTTGATAGAATGCCGCGCCAGCATTGGCGTGGCGGTTTATGGCGAACATGCCAGCTCCGCCGAAGCGCTTATCAAATGTGGCGATCTTGCGTTGGGCGTTGCAAAAATGAAGCGCGGTTGCGCTGTCGATTTCCATCCGGATATGGAAACCGATTTCGAACGCGAAATTAACATGACGGCACTGGCGCGTTTGGCAATTTCGGATGATCGCGTCTTTCCCTATTACCAGCCAAAAGTCGATTTGGTCACTGGCGAACTGACCGGTTTTGAAGCATTGCTGAGATGGGACCAAGTGACGGGACACCTTGGTCTGCCGCATATGATTGCGCCTGCTTTTCTGGATACCGAACTGGCACTGGTTATCGGTGATCGCATGATGAACTTGGTTCTAGACGATATGCAGAAATGGGTGGCTGAGGGTTTCAATTTCGGTCAAGTCGCACTAAATACCTGCGCTGGTGACTTCGCCGCCAACGATTTTGCCGAGCGCTTGCTTGCTGCCTTGAAAGTGAGAGGACTTTCGCCCCGCCTGATTGAAGTAGAAGTCACAGAAAGCGTCTTTCTTGATCGGGGCAGCCATTATGTTTTGCGGGCGCTCTCCACCCTGGCGAACCGCGGTGTGCGTATTGCCCTTGATGATTTTGGAACTGGTTTTGCCTCGTTGACGCATCTTAAGAAATTCCCAGTCCATGTTCTGAAAATCGATCAGACTTTTGTTTCCGGACTGGGTAAAAGTGCGGACGACGCCGCGATTGTCCGCGCGCTCATTGGCTTAGGCGCAAGCTTGGGCATGGAAACGGTAGCAGAAGGTATCGAAACGCATGAACAGGCATCTTTCGTAAGAACCTGTGGATGCAAAATCGGCCAGGGTTATCTTTATGGCGCTGCCCAGCCAGCGGCAGATTTGCCTGACCTGGTAAATGGCATGACGCGCAACGCCAATATTGTTCCGTTTAAATCGGCACGCATGATGGCGCTTCTGGCCGCAAAAGGTCGGTAAGGTTTGGCAATTGAACGGATTGTATATGTGAGCGAAAGCCGGATTGATCCATCCGATGCCAAGGGAGTCATGGCAGAACTTGTTGCCTCGGCTAAAACACGAAACGCAGACTTGGCAATCTCGGGCGCGCTTTTGTTCACCGGCACGCACTTTGCGCAAATACTTGAAGGGCCGGCCATCTCCATCGCGTTGATGATGACTGCACTGCAGAATGATCCACGGCACAGCAATATTCGTATTGCGGCGCACCATCCCATTTCTACACGAATATTCTCGGATTGGCAGTTGGCCTATCACGGACCATCAAAATATGTTGCCCAGCACGTAAATCGGCTTCTCGCCAGAAATTCGCTGTCTGATCAGAAGCGACTAACTGAACAGCTCACGCAGTTGGTCGTTGAATTTTTAAATCCGACGCCTTTCACATAATCGTTAGCGCGATACTGCACGCCGACTTGTGCTAAATGTTAATTGGTTAATTTATGCCGCTGCACTGATACGGTATCGAGATTATAGCTCGATACACTGATAAATAATGATTTTATTTATATGATACCGTAATTTTCCGAGGTCGCTCGGCACGCAGCCGTTAACATTTTTGGGGCTATCTGGAGTTGTTGGCGGTCTGGTCCCTGCCAACCGGCGGCGGGTCCCACACCCGCCGCCACTCCAATTCTTCAGGCTACCCGTCAGCGCGCATTAGGTGCTGCAGTCGGTCAAACGAAAGGCGTTGCGTGATGATACGAAAATACCCTTTTCTCGCCGGTTCAACCGCATTTTTCCCCCGGGGGCGAGTGCATGTAGTGAAAGCTATCGCACTCGCCGCTTTGGCCGTGCATTTGCCCGCAAAAGGACATTGCTCGGACGTTGTCGAAACATCGCAGCTTGGAAGCGCAGATCGCAGCGCAACCTCAAAAAATTCTATGCCCGTAGCTGTCACCGATTACATTGACCTTAAGAGTGCGGCGCTGGCCTTTAATGTGCTCGCGAATGACACGGATGCAGATGAGGACGCCCTGACCGTGATTGCCGCATCGGCCCAATATGGCGCAGTGGCGTTCACGCCGGATGGCTTGGTCGCTTACGCCGCCAACCCCTCGCAACAGCGCGCTGACGAAATCATTTATGTTCTAAGCGATGGCCGCGGTGGCCGCGCGCAGGGCAAAGTCATCGTCACGGCACTGTGACGATCAACCAATCTGAGCGGTACTTTGGGAGGGGACGTTCAAAACATGGCATATGACGCTTTAGACACCGAAGCATGGATATCACCTGACGCAGAAATCGCGCAATCGTCATCCAAACGTAAAGAGAACAGGCAGCGTGTGCTTTTGCGTGCGCAAGTCCATGTCGTGCGGTTGCAAAGCGATCTCCTCGTCACCGACATTTCGCGCAGTGGTTTGCGCGGTGCAACGGATATCAACCTACGCGTAGGGCAGACCGCATTTATCAGCCTTGATGACCTCACGCATGTTGCAGGAAGCATCAGGTGGATTCAAGATGGTCGTTTCGGAATGAAATTTTCCAAAATGCTGGATGTGCTGCCTGCATGCGCGCATGTCGACCTTGGTCACCTGCCGGATCATCAGGAACGCATGCCACGGACGGCGACCCGTCTCAAAGCCAGATTAAGCCTTTCCAGCTGGTCGTCCGCAGCGCGCATTCGCAACGTCTCCAAAACAGGAATGATGATTGAAACCGACCTTCCCGTCATTCCCGAGCAGCAACTTTTGATAAATCTCAGCGACGGCAAAATATTTGATGCCGAAGTAAAGTGGGTAGAGGGCGACAGGGTCGGAATTCAGCTTGCGACAGCCGTGTCTATTCTGCACCTGACATATGGTGATTTAAGGTAATTCAACCGGGTTGAGTGGCAGCGAAAAGCGAAACTCGGTACCGTCTTTGCCTGAATCTTCCAACCAAATGCGTCCGCCGTGGGATTCTACGATCGTCCGGCAGATGGACAGGCCTAGACCCATGCCGCTTTCTTTCGACGAATCCATCCACGTAAAAATATCCTGCGCCGTATCCGCTGCCAGTCCTGGTCCTGAGTCACGTACTGAAATGACAACTTCGTCATCCGTTGCCTCCGCTACTACGCTGACCAACTGTTCTTTCATGCCTGAAACAGCGTCACATCCGTTGCGCAACAAGTTAATAATCACCTGTTGAATTTGCACGCGATCGGCATTTAGCGACAGGTCGGTATGAATATTCGCATGGAGTTGGGTATCCACAGAGCAACCATTGCGCACTAGGTTCACCGCCTCAGCAATGACTGGCCTGAGCTGAAAATCGACGTTAGCTCGCACCCGGCGATCAGTCAGATTCCTTAGCGTACGAATAATCGACGCAGCGCGTTCGCCCGATTCCTGTACTGACAACATCGCTTGCTGAATGGCATCCATATCCGCATCCGGGCGGTCTAACAACCGCAGCGCCCCAATTGTATAATTGAGGATTGCCGTAAGTGGTTGGTTTAACTCATGCGCCATTGTCGTGGCCATGGTTCCCATTGCGTTCACCCGCGATGCATGTGCCACCGTGGTTTTCAATGTCGCCACCACTGCTTCGGCTTCTTTTTGCTTGGTGATGTCATATCCCTCGCAAAAAAGTCCGACGATGTTTGAATCGGCATCGCGCACCGGGACATAAACGAAGTCGCCATAATGCCGAGTCACTTCGCCCGTCTCTGCGTCAGGAAACACATAGGGTACCGACTTGCCATGGTACGGAATTCCCGTCGCATACACGTTGTCGAGCAATTCGATAAAGCCCTGCTCCACGGTTTCGGGCATGGCTTCGGTAACCGTCAACCCTTCTAGTTGTCGCTTTCCAACATAGTGTTTGAACGACTCATTGGCGAAGGTAAGGCGATGGTCCGGTCCTTCGGTTGTCGCGATAAAGCCAGGCGCGTGCATATAAAGCGCGCGCATTTCTTCAACCGTCGGTCGTGAGAGCGCGACATGCTCCTTTGGCACATGGAAAGACAGAATATGCCGTGGCTGAGGTGACGCTGCGACCCGAACGGGACAATCAAATAGACTGATCGACGCCATGCCACCTTCAGCGCCACTGGTTTCAATCTCCCACGTCGCAGGCTTATTAAGCGACAACCGCTTCGTCACATATTCGATATTTTGATCGTTCATTAACGTACGAATGGCATTCGCCAATGGTTGACCGACAATCTCCGATTCCCGTTGGTCCACCATATTTAGAAAACTTGAATTTGCCATTAAAACCAAATGGTCTGCTGATCCATCAAGCAATAATATCGGAATAGGACTCGTTTGCGCCCCCATCACGAACCGCTCGGCCGGGTCCGACGGGTTGCTCGTTATCCCAATAATAGAATCTATCATGCCAGCACCGCTCATATTGCGGCGTTAGCGCTCAGCACTGCCTCCAACAACCTTTTATCCGGTAACCATAACGCAGCAAACGAAGCACTTCAGCAAGCGTTATTGATTTATCCAGTTCGTAGAATTCGCAACTTCACCCCTGCTTGTCGGGATCCACATGCAGCCAATCGGCGTGGCGGGGCGCTTTTTTGGTCTCGCTCCATTCCTGCAACATCAATGGCGCGACGCGCTTCAGCTCGGCATATTGCTCAGCTGAGCCGATATTGCAGGCCAGTTCAAGCCGGTGGCCATTCGGGTCGAAAAAGTAAATAGACCGGAATATGCCGTGAAATGTGGGGCCGACAACATCTATACCCTGCGCTTCGATATGGGCTTTTGCAGAAAGAAGCGCGTCCATATCAGCCACCTCGAATGCGATATGCTGCACCCAGGCTGGGGTGTTGGGGTCTTTGCCCATGTCGGGCTGGTTGGGCAGTTCGAAAAAGGCGATGACATTGCCGCCGCCGCAATCGAGGAAGATATGCATATACGGGTCATATTCGCCCGTAGACGGCACGTGATCCTCGGCAAAGGCAGTGGTAAACGCCATCCCCAGAACCTGCGCATACCAATCAGCCGTCGCCTTGGCGTCCTTGCAGCGATACGCCACGTGATGAATGCGGTTCAGCTTGATGGGCGCGTTCATTCTGCTGGCTCCTCAACCTTCAATGCACCGCGTTCAATCTGGTCGCGCTCGATGCTCTTGAACAAGGCCGTGAAATTGCCTTCGCCAAAGCCTTCGTCTTTCTTGCGCTGGATAAACTCAAAGAAGACGGGGCCAATCATCGTCTGTGAGAAGATTTGCAGCAGTAAACGTGGGTCGCCATCTTCGGTTGAACCATCCAGCAAGATGCCGCGTGATTGCAGTTCGTCGACTGGCTCGCCATGACCGGGCAAGCGTTCCTCGAGCATATCATAATATGCCTTTGGCGGTGGCGGCGCGAATGGCGTGCCAAGTGCTTTCAACCGATCCCAGCAAGCCGGAAGGTCATCGCAGGAAAAGGCGATATGCTGAATACCTTCGCCATTATAGGCGCGCAGATATTCTTCTATCTGCCCGCCGCCGGCCTTGCCTTCCTCATTCAACGGAATGCGGATTTTGCCGTCCGGCGCAGTCATCGCGCGGCTGGTGAGGCCCGTATATTCGCCCTTGATATCGAAATATCGGATTTCGCGGAAGTTGAAGACGCGTTCGTAGAAACTGCCCCAATGCGCCATGCGTCCGCCATATACATTGTGCGTCAGGTGATCGATGATCTTGAACCCGGCCCCAACCGGATTGCGATCGACGCCGGGCAGATAGTCAAAGTCGATGTCGTAAATCGACAGCGCATCGCCATAGCGGTCTACAAGGTAAATCATGGCGCCGCCAATGCCGCGAATGGCGGGCAGCCGAAGTTCCATCGGGCCAGTGCGCGTTTCGACAGGCTCTGCACCGCGCGCAATCGCTTCGTCATATGCAACGCGTGCGTTCTTAACGCGAAAGGCCATGCCGCAAGCCGACGGGCCATGTTCCGCCGCAAAATACGCGGCAGGGCTTTTGGGTTCATAATTCGCAATCAGGTTGATTTCACCCTGACGCCACAGGTCGACATCCTTTGACCGATGGCGCGCGATACGGCTGAAACCCATGCGCTCAAACACGGGTTCAAGCAGGCCTTTTTCCGGCGCGGAAAATTCGATGAATTCGAACCCATCCAAACCCAACGGGTTTTCGAACAAATCGGCCATAATCGCGCTCCTGAAAAACTGGTTTCATTTGCAACCAGTTTAGGTCATCGGCGGCCCTGAGTCAATGCGGGCGACGGTTCAGGTAAAATGCAAACGCCTGTATTTGCCCCTGAAGTAGAGCAAAGGATCACGACGCGGTTCAAAGCTTGCCTTTTCCACGCGGCCGACAAGAATGAAATGGTCGCCAGCCTCATGCAGCGCATGGCGTTTGCATTCGAAAATGCCAAGAGAACTCGGCAAGATAGGCGCACCATATTCGCCAACTTCCCACCGTGTTCCAGCGAAGCGGTCTTCGCTTTTTCCGGCAAACAGGTTTGACACAGGCTGCTGTCCGATTTGCAGGACGTTCACTGCAAAATCGTCAATTGATCGCAATGTCTCCGCACTACCGGCGTTATTGGCGATGCACACCAGCAATAAGGGCGGGTCGAGCGACACGCTGGTGAAACTGTTGGCGGTCAGGCCTAATGGCCGTCCATCGGGCGAATGCGCGGTGATGATGGTCACGCCGGTGGCGAAACAACCCATCGCATCGCGCAACGTGCGCGCGTCGGAGCCCGAGCGATATTCAGGGATAAAGCGGGGTTGCTTGCGCTCCAGAAAGTCGATGAGCAGGCCGTTAAACGCCTCTGCCCGTTCGGCAACGATCAGCAAGCCGCCGCCGTCGACGTCGATGGCTTCGACATTTGGCAACGTGTCAATAAAACCCGGCACTGCGCTGGCAGAGTCGACTGGGCCCAGGGCACCACGGATGATGAGCGATGGCAGCGCGATGTGCGATGCGGCCTCTTTCAGAGCTTCGGCCACCCCATTGGCGTCAAACGCTGCGAATATGGCATTGTCATAATCCGCCCGGTTTAACCCCTGCCCAAGCGCCACGGACATACGGTCAGCCGCCGCGCGCACGGAGCCAGCCGCATGGTCCTCTGGCGGATCAACGAAAATAAGACCTGATGCCAATGTTGCGGCATCTTCGGCCAAAGCCATGGTCGCAATCCACGCGCTATGTGATGCGGCGACGACGACTGGCCGCGTGCGCATCTGGCCCAAAACCGCGCGCAAATCTTCGACATAGGCGTTAAAATCATAGCGGCCATCGGCTGGCCATTCACTGCCACCGTGCCCGCGCAGATCGACATTGATAACGTGGCGTCCGGCTTGCTCAAGCCCAATCGCGACATCTTCCCACACTTTACGCGTTTGGCCAAAGCCGTGCAGCAGGACAATAGAGGGATCATCGGCGGAACCGATATCGTCGGCCTCAAGCCGAATGCCTGCAAAGCCCTTAAATTCTCTCACATAACGTAGCGACATTCGCCCAAACCCCAAATCTGTCTAACGGTGTCATTTCCCGCTTCCCCGTGGACGTCAACCACTCTTTACGCAATAAATTATGCGCGGTCGGTTGAAATGACCGCCATCGTAATGCGCGAGATACACACCAGCTTTCCAGCTTCATCCTCGATACGGATCGACCAGATTTGCGTCGTGCGTCCAATCGATTCCGATGTCGCCGTGGCAAATACAAAGCCGTCCTTCACAGGACGAACATGGTTCGCGTTGATTTCCATCCCGACGGTCGCAAATTTGGCAGGATCAACCGTCATTGCTGCGGCCACAGAACCCACTGTTTCAGCCAAGACAACCGATGCGCCGCCATGCAGCCGACCATAAGGCTGTTTCGTGCGGTCATCGACCGGCATCCGCGCCTTGATCCAAGTGTCACCATAATCGATGAATTCAATGCCAACAAAACCGGGCATGCAATTAGCGCCATTTGCGGTCAGTGCCGCCAGATCAAGCTTTTCGTGAAACCAAACAGTCATGCCAATCTTCATGCGCGAAGCGGCAAGACGTGTCTAGGGCAACTTGCTGTTATAAACCAAGTGCGCGCTCTACGGCCGACCAGTCAATCAGCTTGAAATTCTGGGTTGCGGGCCGGTTGTCGCCATCTTGCACCACAAACAGACCGCCTGGAAAGTCGGGTCCGAAATCACCAAGCATCAGTTCAATGCCGTCGGTTTCCTGAACACCGTCGATTGCGCCTTCATTGATGCGGAAGCGACCGACGTAACTGGCTTCGGGCAATTTGTAGACGGCATAGGCATTGTCGCCCTGGCTCGACACGATGACATAGCCGCCATCAATGCCGGACGGAGCCAAAGCCACACCTTCGGCGTCCATCACGATTTCATTGCCATCAGCTTTGGCAATCGCCGTTGCGTTCGCCGGACCATCGGGCGCGGCGTCAAATTTCCAAAGGCCGACGTCTTCCTCGGCCACGTATAGTATCCCGGTGCGGTCATCAACGACGCAACCTTCGGACTGCGTGCCCAATTTCATGCTGCGTACCACTTTTCCGGTTGGGGTCGTACCGCTGGTGTCAATAGCGACCTGATCAATCCGGCCGTCTTTCAACACGACAAAGCCGAACAATGCCTTGTCACTCGCCCGCTGCCATAGACACATGCCATAGGCCTCTCCAGCACCCACAGGGAGCGTCACCAGAGGCACAAGTTTTCTGGCCGAAGTGTCGAGGCGGAACAATGCTATTTGAGCTTGAGCGAGGTCCTGACGGTCACTAGCGGCCACCAGAACACCGATGCTACCCCCGACGTCGCGCAGATCAACATTGTTGAGGCGCGGAGACGGCGTAAAACTGACCTGACGCCCTTGTAAATCATATACTTGAATGCCAGCACGCTTGTCCGTGCCGATGATCAGGCTTTGTCCCGGATTGGTCGCATTACGCCAAATTGCTGGATCATCGGCTGCGTCTTCCATCGTTGCAACGGGCTGCGTTTCCACCTTTGCCGTTACCGACGCCGTGGGCAGCGGGCTCAACACCGGCTGCGGCGTAGCGCAACCGGCGAGGAGAAGGGGCGAAAGCCAAAGTTTCCTGGACATCAGAACGTAAACCGAACGCCGCCGGTATAACGGCGACCAAATCGTTCATATTCAATTGTATACTGGCCATTTTGGCTGGCTGGAAT
>JANPKN010000156.1:0-5895 GCA_031426075.1 Sphingomonadaceae bacterium | reverse complement strand
ATGGGTCATGAGTTGGACGAAAACTGGCTGACCGATGTTTCAAACATCGACAAAAAGTGGACTGCGTTCGCGACAAATGAAGGAGAGAGCGTTGAGCGCATCCGCGCCGAAATAGCCGACATTGCCGCAAACACTGGCATGTCGCTCGGCGAATTCCGCCGTATCGTGAACATGGTCCAAAAGGGCGAGCGCGAAGCACGTATTGCCAAAAAGGAAATGGTCGAGGCCAATTTGCGTCTCGTTATTTCCATTGCAAAGAAATACACCAACCGCGGATTGCAGTTCCTTGATCTCATTCAGGAAGGCAATATCGGCCTGATGAAAGCTGTCGATAAATTCGAATATCGCCGTGGTTATAAATTCAGCACTTACGCCACATGGTGGATTCGTCAGGCCATAACGCGTTCGATTGCCGACCAAGCGCGTACCATCCGTATTCCGGTGCATATGATCGAAACGATCAACAAGCTGGTGCGCACAAGCCGCCAGTTCCTGCACGAGCAGGGCCGCGAACCAACGCCTGAAGAAATGGCAGAGCGCCTTTCGATGCCGCTTGAAAAAGTGCGCAAGGTGATGAAAATCGCCAAGGAGCCGATCAGCCTTGAAACGCCGATCGGCGATGAAGAAGATAGCCATTTGGGCGACTTCATCGAAGACAAGAACGCGGTCATCCCGGTTGATGCCGCCATTCAGGCCAATTTGAAGGAAACCGTCACTCGCGTCCTCGCATCGCTTACGCCACGTGAAGAGCGTGTTCTGCGGATGCGGTTCGGTATTGGCATGAACACCGACCATACCCTTGAGGAAGTCGGGCAACAGTTCAGCGTGACGCGCGAGCGTATTCGCCAGATCGAAGCCAAAGCTCTGCGTAAGTTGAAGCATCCAAGCCGCAGTCGGAAAATGCGCAGCTTCCTTGATCAGTAAATATTAAGCATAATTTTTGGAACGGGACCCTTGCGCAAATATGCGCTGGGTCCTGTTTTGCTTGGTTGCGGCTTGGTTTGCGCTTCTTCAGGGTTGTTTTCGGTCGGTACCGACATCGCCAAACTTGAAATACCAAATTTGTTTTTGTAAACCAGATATTTAAGACTTTTCTCTACCTCATTCTTCTAACACCGAAACACGCGCAGGGATGGGACAAGGAGGAGCAGATGGACAATTTGGCACGCCCGTCCGTCATCAATAACGTTGAAGATGCGTTGATGCGCAACATTTTGTCCGATGGCAGCTTGCCCGTGATTGCCCCATTGGTCGCTTTCCTTAGCGATGACCAACTCCGCCCGGTATTGCGTGCTTCAGGCAAAGCGGCGAAGGCGGCATTACTGGCCGATATCGCGCACTTCATGCATATTTCCCACGGGCGCCATCCTGGCTTGATTGACTATGCGGCGAACAAGATTGTCGATGACGCCGCGCGCCATTGGATGATCCAGGCGATTGACGGCATGTTGGGCGAACGCGCTTTTTTGAACCGGTTAACCGTGACTGCTGGCCCGATCCGTAGGCTTAAAAGCCATAATAAGGTAAATTCCCTCATCGAAAGTCAGGCCAAGAATTTCGAGATGCTCGCAACGTCTGATCGCAAAGGCTGTTCTGTTGGCGTTGCGATCGCGTTTGTGATGGATTGGCTTCAGACGCGCCCGCTGCTCGATATTGTAGCATTTCAGATGGGCCTTGAACCACCGACTCCCACCCTACCCACGCTTGCTGATTGTGTGCAACTTGCTCAAGGGCTCGACCGCAGCCCGAGTTATCGCCGGGCCATGGCCTTTGGCGCTGACCAGACGTTGGCGCAGCAGCGTGGCCTGTGGCAGTTGATCGTGGCGCGCCACGTTGAAATGCTGGCGGCCTGATCGTTTGAGCCCGCTATTCAATAAGCTGTTGCATATCCCTGCATCGCCACTTAACGAATTAATCGTTCGATTAACAAACGGGGTTCGTCCATGCGCTTTGAAGGCACCGATAATTACGTCGCTACTGATGACCTGAAGGTCGCCGTTAATGCCGCCACCAAATTGCGTCGGCCGTTATTGGTCAAAGGTGAACCCGGCACCGGCAAGACTGTGCTCGCGCAAGAAATTGCCACCGCGCTCGGTGCACCGCTGATCGAGTGGAATATCAAATCCACGACCAAGGCTCATCAAGGGCTATACGAATATGACGCAGTCGCCCGCCTTCGCGACAGCCAACTGGGCGACGAACGAGTCCACGACATTAAAAATTATATTAAAAAGGGCAAGCTGTGGGAGGCATTCACTGCCCCCCAACTGCCCGTGTTGTTGATCGACGAGATCGACAAGGCCGACATCGAATTTCCGAATGACTTGCTTCAGGAACTCGATCGTATGGAGTTCTTCGTTTATGAAACGCAGGAAACGATCAAGGCGGTTGAGCGGCCGATTGTCATCATCACATCAAATAACGAGAAAGAGCTACCCGACGCATTCCTGCGTCGTTGCTTTTTCCATTATATCAAATTCCCGGATCGCACGACGATGCAGGCGATTATTGATGTCCACTTCCCTGGCATTCAAAAGATGCTGGTCTCAAAGGCAATGGACATTTTCTACGAAGTTCGTGACGTGCCGGGGTTGAAGAAGAAACCGAGTACCAGTGAATTGCTCGACTGGCTGAAGCTGTTGCTGCACGAAGATATGCCGCTTGAGGTCCTGCAGTCGCGTGACCCGACCAAGGCGATTCCGCCACTGCACGGTGCGTTGCTTAAGAATGAGCAGGACATTATGTTGTTCGAACGGCTTGCGTTTATGGCTCGCCGTCCCAACAACTGACTCGCGGCCAACGCAACGTTATACGACGTAAGCGAGCTCTAGGTCCCCCCAACGCTGGCCATTGATCCGCAGCGGCACATAGACGTTGCGCACGACCTTATAATTGAGTCCATCGCCCTCGTGGCGATAGACTGCCATCATATAGTCCTGTTCGCTGGCTTTGGCGACAATATCGATGCCCTCAAACAAGACGCGCCCATTGCGGCAATATTTGGTGTCATGGGCGATATCGCCTGTCGGCGTTTGCGAAAATTCCTTAAGGTGAATGGGCAAAAAGCCTTCGCGGCTTGTGCAGACCACCGACAATATTTCATCTGGATTGCTCTGCTTCACCGCCTCCAGCATTGGTTGCCAGTTTCGTTCGGCCCAAGTCGTTAATTTCGTTGTGAACCGGGGAGGATTGCTTCCCGCTATAGGTATCAAATTTGTGTCGAAGAGCGCGTCGCCTTCAAGCGAACCGTTGGCCATCGCAGCTTCGGTCATCGCTGCAATTTTCGCAGCCTCCTTTTGCGCGCGCTCGACGAATTCGGTGTCACGCGGTGACAGACCGCTGTGCACAATATTGTCGAACATGCGGTTGGCTTGCTCTTCAAGTTCACCAATTTGGCTGTGGGCATTGCCTACGGCAGAAAACATTTCGATATTTGCTTTGGCCACGGCGTCGCGGACCTTCTGCGAATCAATAAGACCGCGGTGAATCTGCGCTGTGCTCTCCGCTATTCCGCGGTTGTGGTCGCCAACTTGCGCAACAACATCACTCACGCCGAAGATCAGTTCCTGAAGGCTTGAAAATTGCTGCTGGGCGGCGCCGCTGGTGGCAATGCCATCCTCAATTTGCTCAACAAATTTCGCGGCTTCGTGAGACAATGAATTCACCGTGCCTGTGATTTCGACCGCTGCACGCCGCGTGTCATGCGCAAGCTTTTTAACTTCCGCCGCAACCACTGCGAAGGTTTGCCCGGCAGCGCCAGCCTTCTCGGCCTCAATGGCGGCGTTGAGGGCAAGCATGTTCGTGGTGCGCGCAATGGAGTCGATCGATTGCGATACCCGCTTCACTTGTTCCATTGCTGCAGCAAAGCCCGTGATATGCGGCCCAAGGCTCATGATGAGCGTAACAAGCTGGGAGAAGCTTGCGAGAGAAAGCTGGACGGTCTCGTGTCCGGTCATCAGCTTTGTTACCGCAGTTTCCGCCAAATTCCGGGCTTCACGGGTTGCGTGCGTTACCTCGGCGATGTCGGAGTCGAGGCCTAAAGTCAGTTCGGTAAGTTCACCATGGCGAGCCTTCAGCCAGTCTGCGGAATTCAAAGCCTTTTCGAGCACGCCCGCAGCCTCAGTGCAACCGACGGTCACGTCCCCGCAGATACGCGCTGTTTCGCGGATCCACTGATTTTCCGTCAATGCTATTTTTTCCATTTTCACAGGTTGGCCATCCCATTTATCCGCTGTTGGCGATGGCCTAAGCCAATTTGGTTATCAGCGAGTTAACCAGCGCATGTTGACGCCACGGTTCTGACCCGCCAAAAGCTTAACTGGTCAATTAAACAGGAGCTCGCCAGTGTTTTTCTCATTCATGGAAGAGTTGCGTACAGCGGGTATCTCGGCATCGCTAAAGGAACACCTTGCGTTGCTGGCAGCGCTTGATGCTGACGTCATTGGCCAGAGCCCGGAGGAATTCTATTATCTGGCACGCACCACATTGGTCAAAGATGAAGCATTGCTTGACCGGTTCGACCAGGTCTTCGGCAAAGTTTTCAAAGGTATATTTACCGAATATGGGCAAAACCCTGTCGACGTCCCCTCCGATTGGCTGAAAGCTATTGCCGAAAAATATCTGTCGCCCGAAGAAATGGCGAAGATCGAGAAAATGGGCAGCTGGGACGAGCTAATGGAAACCCTGAAAAAACGCCTTGAGGAGCAGGAAAAACGCCATCAGGGCGGTAATAAATGGGTGGGGACCGGGGGCACGTCGCCATATGGCAACTCGGGCTATCACCCTGAAGGCGTACGGATTGGCGGCGAGTCCAAGCACAAGCGCGCCGTCAAGGTTTGGGACAAGCGCGAGTTTCAAAATCTCGACAACACCAAGGAACTTGGCACGCGGAACATCAAGATTGCTATGCGCCGCCTGCGCCGGTTTGCTCGTGATGGCGCCGTCGAAGAACTTGATATTGAGGGCACGATCAATGGCACTGCCCGCCAGGGTTGGCTCGACATCAAGATGCGCCCCGAACGCCGGAATGCCATAAAGGTACTTCTGATGCTGGATGTCGGGGGCTCGATGGATCCCTTCATCAAACTCTGCGAAGAATTATTCAGTGCTGCCACTAGTGAATTCAAAAATCTTGAGTTTTTCTATTTTCATAACTGCCCCTATGAGGGCGTGTGGAAGGACAATAAGCGTCGATTCAGCGAGCGCACGCAGATGTGGGATGTGCTGCACAAATTTCCCCATGACTATAAAGTGGTGATGGTTGGCGATGCATCGATGAGCCCATATGAGATCACGCACCCTGGCGGCTCAGTCGAACATTTCAACGAAGAATCAGGCGCAGTGTGGATGAACCGCATCACCAGCACTTACCCAGCAACGGTGTGGCTAAACCCGGTGCCTGAAAAACAATGGGGTTATTCGCAGTCGACGAAGATCATTAAGGAACTGGTGAACGACCGCATGTATCCGCTGACACTTGAAGGGCTGGACGATGCCATGCGCGAGCTAAGCCGCAAGCACGGGCATTAATACAACAAGTATTTCCGCCGTTCTTCGATCCAAACCTGCTCATCGACTGACGTCATGGCGTCAAACTCGCTTGGTGTACTCTCGGGGGAATCAACCCATTCGCGTAACGCCGGCCCGCCGTTAATAACATCTATCGCCAGTTTCCCGAATTCATACTCATAAGGGAAATCACGCCAAAGCGGATAGTCGGGGTACAGCCTACGGATGGCTTTGAACGCCAACGTCTGTAATCGCCATGGTTGAAACGCCTGATGGTCGTAGCTTGTCCCTTCGGCATGGATGTGTACGCCATGACACAATTGCTGCACATGCTTGTGAAAGGTCGGCTCAAACCATATTTCGCGCAAACTGCAGCCCTTGAGCCAT
>JANPKN010000155.1:0-5080 GCA_031426075.1 Sphingomonadaceae bacterium | reverse complement strand
CCGCCAGTTTCTCGACAAGCCGGTTGACCGGGCAATACTCGAGCGCGTGCTCGCCAAGGCGCAACGTTCGCCATCCGGCGGCAATACACAGCCTTGGAACGCCGTCATCCTGACCGGCCAGCCGCTCGCGGACCTGACGGCCAAGATCAAGGCCAAGGCGGCGACTGCGCCAATGGGCGAAGGCCATGAGTATGACATCTACCCCAAGGGCCTTGAGGGTCGCTACGAAGACCAGCGCCGGGGCGTAGGTAAGGCGATGTTCGACGCGCTCGGCCTTGCCCGTGAAGACGGCGCAGGCCGTGTTGCGCAGATGATGAAAAACTGGGACAGCTTTGATGCGCCTGTGCAGCTGTTTACCTACACCCGCAAATATATGGGCCCGCCGCAATGGTCGGACATGGGGATGTGGCTGCAAACCGTGATGCTGTTGCTGCGCGAAGAAGGCCTCGACAGTTGCGCGCAGGAAATCTGGGCAATGTACGGCACCCATATGCGCGAACTGTTGAACATCGACGATGAGCATATCTTCTTTTGCGGTATGGCCATCGGTTATCGCGATCCCGATGCTGCTGTGAACAACTTCACTGTCCCGCGCGTGGAGATCGAACAAGCAATACGGTGGGAAGGTTTCTAAAAAAACCGTAGTCCTGAGCAGCAGCCGCAAAGCGGCTGCGTCCGTCGAAGGCCGCTTTTCAGCCACAGCGCCATCCCTTTAAACGCCCTTCGACAGGCTCAGGGCTACGGTGAGAGTTGACGATTTCGGTTTGGCAACGCAAGGAACCATCCATGACCGAACTGCGCCTCTTCAACAGCCTGACCCGGCAACTGGAAACCTTCACCCCCGTCCATGAAGGCGAGGCGCGCGTCTATACCTGCGGACCGACGGTGTATAATTACCCGCATATCGGCAATATGCGCGCGTACGTTTTTGCCGATACCCTTGGCCGCGTGCTGTCGTACAAGGGCTACAAGCTAACCCACGTCATCAACATCACCGATGTGGGCCATCTGACCGACGACGCCGACGCTGGCGAGGACAAGATGGAGAAGATGGCGGCGGAGAAGGCGCAGTCGATCTGGGACATCGCCCGCCATTATACCGAGGCCTATTGGGCCGATATCAAGGCGTTGAACATCCGCCAGCCCGCGCATTGGTCGATCGCGACGGACTATGTGCCCGCGATGATCCCTTATGCCGAAAGCATCGCTGACAAGCATTGCTATGAACTCGAAAGTGGCCTGTATTTCGACACTTCAACCGTCGCCAATTATGGCGCACTGGCGCGCGCGAAGACCGAAGACGGCGCCAATGCTCAGGGGGGCCGGATTGAAGAGGTCGAAGGCAAGCGCCACGCCGCCGACTTTGCCATCTGGCGCAAGACGCCAGCGGGCGAAACGCGGCAGATGGAGTGGGACAGCCCCTGGGGCAAAGGCGCGCCGGGCTGGCATCTCGAATGTTCTGTAATGTCGGAGGCTTTGCTTGGCCTGCCGTTCGACATCCACACCGGTGGCATCGACCATCGCGAAATCCACCATCCCAATGAAATCGCGCAAAATCAGGCGCACTGCAACAGCGACCACAGCGGCGCGCGTTTCTGGATGCACAACAACTTCCTGATCGAACGCAGCGGCAAGATGTCCAAGTCATCCGGCGAATTCCTGCGCGTGCAGTTGCTCATCGACAAAGGCTTCCACCCCCTCGCCTACCGCCTGATGTGCCTGCAAGCGCATTACCGCAGTGAGTTGGAGTTTAGCTGGGAGGGGTTGCAGGCGGCGTTGGTAAGGCTGAAGCGGATGGTGATGATGATTGAGCGACTGCGCAGCAGGGCTGACGCAGAACCCATGGGCCAAGCTGATATGACCATTAGCCAAGTCGACGAAGCATTGTCGGATGACCTGAATACTCCTCGTGTCCTTGATATCGCTTTTTCTATTTCTGACGAAAAAGGATATGCATCGGATCGGCTAGACGCGATTTTCGAGTGCGACAAAGTGCTCGGTCTTAACCTCGCAACTTTGACACGCACCGACCTGCGCATCCGCCCCAAATCCGCGATCATTACTGAAGCCGAAATCGAAGCTGCCCTTACCGCGCGCAAGGAAGCCCGCGCAGCAAAGGATTTCGCCAAGTCCGACGCGATACGCGACGACCTCATCGCCAAGGGCGTCGAGGTCATGGACGGCGACCCGCTTGGTTGGGATTGGAAACTGGATGTGTGAGAAGGCCCCTCCGTCATCGCTGCGCGATGCCACCTCCCCAATGCAAGTCATTGGGGAGGAAAATGGCACAACCCGTGTGTCTATCCTCCCCATCGACTTGCGTTGGGGAGGTGGCAGTCCGCAGGACTGACGGAGGGGCCTCTGTGCGTCCGCAGAAACCAGCATTGTCCGTCAAACGCGCTAAGCAGTTCCGTCGCGAACTGACCAAGCCCGAACTCATGCTCTGGCAATATCTACGCACATCGCCATCGGGCCACAAAATCCGCAAGCAACATCCTGCCGGACCCTATGTGCTAGATTTCTTCTGCGCGCGGGCCAATCTGGCAATTGAGGTAGATGGCTTGGCCCATGACAATGAAGTGCGAGCGAATCGCGACGTTGCCCGCGATGCATGGCTGGCGGCGCGTCGCATCGACACCTTGCGTATTCCGGCAGTTGACGTACTCAAGGATGTAACGGAAGTCACAAATAACATTATAACAATGATTGAAGATCGACTTACGCACTTTGGGAAGGCCCCTCCGTCATCGCTTCGTGATGCCACCTCCATCCTGAGCGCAGTCGAAGGGCAAGTCGATGGGGAGGAGTAAACAGTGACCAAAACGAAACTCGTTATGTCGGGCCTTGTGCGTCCGTTGATCGAACCGCGTTTGCCGGACTGGATTGAACCACAGTTTTTCATGTCCAAGGAAGAGGCGCTGACGCTGGCGCCACAAGCCGAAATTGGCTGGTTTGACATGTATGACAAAGGCGACATGGCCACGATCATCGGCGCCGCCACCAATATGAAGTGGCTCAACAGCATCTACGCCGGCGTTGATGGCATGCCGCTCGCGAAATTGAAGGCGCAAGGCTGCGTCGTCACCAACGGCGCGGGCATTAACGCCATCACCATCGCCGAATATGTCGTCATGGGCATGCTGACGGTCGCGAAGAACTATCGCGAGGTTGTCCGCGCGCAGGAACGGCGCGAATGGCTGCAGGATTCGCCGGGCAAGGTTGAACTGTTCGGGTCAAAGGCACTGTTGCTCGGCTATGGTGCCATCGGCAAGCTGATTGAAGAACGCATCAAGCCTTTTGGCGTGGACGTCACCGTCGTGCGCCGCTCGGCGGGGCCGAACACGCTGACGCCGGATCAATGGCGGGCGCAATTGGGCGAATTTGACTGGGTCATCCTCGCCGTCCCCGCAACGGCCGAAACCGACGGCATGATCGGGGCGGACGAGCTTGCCGCGATGAAGCCGAGCGCAACGCTCATCAACATCGCGCGCGGTTCAGTCGTGGATCAGGACGCGCTGGTAACAGCGCTTCAGGCCAGGCAAATCGCAGCGGCTTTCCTCGACGTCACGACGCCGGAGCCTTTGCCAGCCGACCATGTTTTGTGGACGCTGGACAATGCGCATGTCACCATGCACCTGTCGGGTCGTGCGCAGGACAAGATGTTCGTACGGTCGGCCCAGCGTTTCTTTGAAAATCTGGGGCGCTATCGCAAAGGCGAAGCGCTTGAGCCGATGGTGAATTTGGATTTGGGATATTGATGATTACCGCAGCCCTGAGCCTGTCGAAGGGCATTTTCCGGCATCAACGCATCCGCTGAGAAGCGTGCTTCGACTAGCTCAGCAATACGGTTTTTGGAGGCAAATATCATGACGCATAACCCCGCCGAAATCTGGCACACCGTCGCCCTTTCGCGCGATGTCGACACAATCGCGGCGATCCTGCATGACGATTGTGTTTTCGAAAGCCCCGTCGTCCACACACCGCAGGTCGGCAAGGCCATCACCGCAAAATATCTGGCGGCGGCAGGACATACGCTTGGCAATGGGGAGTTCAAATATGTCGGCGAATGGCACCGCGAGAACAGCGCGATCCTTGAATTCCAGACGGTCATCGATGGCGTGGCCATTAATGGCGTTGATATGATCACCTGCGACGATAACGGCCTCATCACTCATTTAAAGGTCATGGTGCGCCCGTTAAAGGGCATGAATATGCTCCACCAGAAAATGGGCGAGATTTTGGCTTCGATGAAAGCCTAAGACCAGAATTTCAGTTCATTTTGCCGCGCTGGTGCGACAATTTCGACGACAGGCTTTTTCGACAAGGTGAACGCGGCAAATATACCAGCGATTGCGCCGAACAAATGCGATTCAAACGAGATATAACCCGCCGTCGGCAACACGCCGAACACCATGCCGCCGTAGAAAAACACAACGGCCAAGGCAATGGAGATATTGCGTGGGCTGCGGTCGAACCAGGCCAATGCAATGACGAGGCTCCATAATCCGAAAATCCAGCCACTTGCCCCGATATGCGTCGCATCGCGCGCAAACATCCACACCAATGCGCCGCCGAGCAATATGATCAGCGCGCTGGCCTTTACAAAATAGCGCAGCCCCTGAAGCAGTACCAACGACCCGAGCACGACAAAGGCCGCAAGATTGCTGCCAAGATGGCCGATATTGGCATGAAGCCACGGTGCGGTTGCAATGGTGTAAGCGGATCCGATCTCACGCGGTTCGATGCCGAATGTCGAAAGATAGCCGCCGGTGAAAATGTTGACGACATGCACCCCAACCATCGCCGCGCTTGTTCCTGCGATTGCTTTCCAATGCTGGATCATCGTCATCTCCTTTGCCTCGACTGTATTATGTATATAACACAATGAAGCAAACAAAAAGGCCGGAAGGTTTCCCCTCCGGCCCATTTTTGTTTCAGATTGAGCTGAGGGTTTGGACTTAGAAGTCCATACCGCCCATGCCGCCCATTCCGCCCATGCCGCCTGGCATGCCGCCAGCGCCACCGGCCTTGTCTTCTGGCGCGTCGGAGATTGCAGCTTCAGTGGTGATCAACAGACCAG
>JANPKN010000154.1:0-12651 GCA_031426075.1 Sphingomonadaceae bacterium | reverse complement strand
CCGCCAGTTTTGACCTTCACCTTGAACGGGGCAAGGTCAAGCTCGTCGTAGAACACCGTGACATCCTTCGGCTCAAGCTTGTAGAAATCCATCGCTGCGCGCACGCTTCGACCGCTTTCGTTCATGAACGTCGCGGGTTTCAGAAGGATGATTTTGTCGGAGCCAATCCGAAGTTCCTGGACCCATCCTTGAAATTTCTTCGCGGGCAGGGGCAGTTCGTAAATTTCGGCCAGCGCATCAATTGCCATGAAACCGATATTGTGCCGGTGCATCGCATAGGTGGCGCCTGGATTACCGAGACCTACCCATAATTGCATCGTGCCAGTCCCTTGTGGGAAATATCCGGGGCGGGCCGAAACCCGACCCCGGAGATAAATTTAAGCTTCCGCTTCGCCTTCTTCGGTCGTGTCACCCTCAGTCGACTTAAGCGCCGAAGGTGCAACGATGGTCGCAATGGTGAAATCGCGGTCGGTGATCTTGCTTTCCGAACCCTTGGGCAACTTTACGTTACTGATGTGGATCGAATCGCCAATGTCAAAACCTGTGACATCAATCTGGATGTCATCTGGAATCTTGTCATTGTCGCAAACGAGTTCAAGTTCATGACGCACGACGTTCAAAACACCACCGCGCTTCAGGCCGGGTGATGCGTCTTCGTTGACGAATACCACTGGAACCTGAACGTCGGCCTTTGCGCCCTTGACGATGCGCAGGAAGTCAACATGGGTTGGACGATCGCTGACCGGATGAAATGCAACATCCTTTGGAATCGTGATCTGTTTTTTGCCACCAAGTTCGATCTCGACGACGCTGTTGGAAAAATGGCCAGTCATCAAGAGTTTGATGAGAGCCTTTTCCTCAACGTGGATGAGTTCGGGTTCTTGTTTGTTGCCGTAAATTACGGCGGGCACTCGGTTTTGACGACGCAATTCGCGGGAGGCTCCCTTGCCTGCCCGATCGCGCGTCTCTGCCGACAATGTCAGCTGATCGCTCATGTTGATTCTCCAAAAAAAGTTACTTTGCCGCCACGCCTCCAGGGATGACCATGCACGACAAGCGGGCGCCTATATGTGGGTTGACCGCGAAAAGCAAGCTCAGTGCGGAATCAGGCGAGCGCTCTGTAGAGGCTGAACATGCTGGTTGCGATCAGGACGATGCTTACGGCGAACAACAACATGCGCGGCTGAATGCGCTTGGCGACCAAGGCGCCAAATGGCGCTGCCAACAAACCGCCGATCAAAAGGCCGCCGGTCACTACAGTAAACGCCTCCAGCCCAATGGTCAGAATGAAAGTCATTGATACTGCAACGGTTAGAAAAAACTCGGCTGTGTTGACCGTCCCGATGGTTTTGCGGGGGTCTGCGCCCTGGATCAGCAGGTTGGATGTGACCACTGGGCCCCAGCCACCACCGCCGGAGGCGTCCAGAAAGCCACCTATCAAGCCAAGCGGCATGGTAACCTTAGGATCGCGCGGTTTGTGTTCATGCGTGAAGTCCCAAGCCTTATAGAGCAAATAAAAGCCGATGAGCGTTAAGTACCCCATTACGAATGGTCGCGCCGCTTCGGTATGGATGCTGGCTAACAAATAAGCGCCTGCGCAGCCGCCGATGACGCCAGGAATGGCAATTCGGCTAAAAAGTTTCCAATCGACATTCTTGTGCAGCACATGACTTATGCCCGATGCGCCGGTTGTGAACATCTCGACAAAATGGACACCCGCCGATGCGCGCGCAGGGGCGACGCCCATGACACTGACCAGCAAAGTGCTGCAAATCACGCCGAAAGCCATGCCAAGCGCACCGTCGACCAACTGCGCGGCAAAACCGACAGCGATGTAAGGCGCAACTGCAGCCCAGTCGATATTGGCAATATATTCAATCATCCAAATCTCGCAGTTGCTGGGCACAGACAAATCACGGCATAATGCGAAGTTGCGCGATTAGCCATAGCCATGCGCGGTGGTATTTTATTGGCAGTGCCAAAGGAGTGGTTTAGCAGCGCCATCAGAAGGTGATCGCCACGGTTAGGCCAAAGGTGCGCTGATCGCCGGGTTGTCCGACAATTAAGCCTGTATTGCCTGATGGAACGGCCAGTTGTTCGAAATAGTCGACATCAAACAGGTTGCGGACATATCCGAAGATGTTCAGCCCGCGGTCGGTCCGGAAACCGACGCGGTAATTGGTCAGGGCGTAACCATCAATGTTTGTGTATTGCGACTGCGTCGGGTTGGACGAAAATCCTGTTCGGAAATTGCCGTCTAACCCGAGGTAAATCTGCCCATCGCGACCAAAAATAGAAGTCAGCGTGTTGATTTCTCCCCCATAAGAGAATGACCATTTCGACACGCCGGGAATGCGTTGCCCGGAAATGTCGCAATTGGCTGGACTGTTGCCGGGAACGCCGGGTGCAGCCACGGGTGTACCAGTGCCGCCGCCAGAAAGTTCCGGCGGGCAGGGTGCGTCTGAAAAGCGGTTATATTTGGCATCGGCATAAGTCCCGTTGAGATAGACATTGAACCGATCACTTGGGCGAAGCGAGAAATCGACCTCCACCCCCTGTGTCCGGACCCTTTCGGCATTGGCGAGGTAGCCGCGCAGGACACCCAGTTGCCCGTTAGTGACCAGAGCTTGATAATCCGCAATATCTGTTCGGAATGCAGCAAGATTTAGCGTTGCGCTACGATCAAGAAATTGCGTTTTAATGCCGACTTCAAAATGATTTACCGATTCCGGCTTGACCATGGCTGCGGCCAATATTGGGTTTCCAGCGGCATCATTGGGAACGCCGTTCAAGTTGATTCCGCCTGACTTGAAGCTTTTGGCATATGTCGCGTAGGTCAATATGTCCGAGGCGATTTCGAAGCTGGCCGTCAGGTCGTAACTGAAGTTCCAGTCGCTGAAGGTCGCTTCGAACCGTTGTGGCGCCAGCACACCACGCTGTGCCACGATACGTGGGTCTGTGCTGGCAAAGGTCACCAATTGGCCAGCGCCGTTGGTCACGACCGAATCGTACAAACCATCTTTCTTGTCATAATTGACACGGAAACCGGGCTGAACCGTCAGGCCGTCGACAGGCTTCCAACTGAGTTGGCCAAATATAGCGGCGCTACTGTTGTCGAGGCGGATGTCGTTGCGCGCCGTGAGGTTGTCGAGCACCGACGGGTCATTTGCCAGCGTGCCTGTAAGCAGCCATCGGCTTGCGGCTGGACCCTGCACTTGAATACCCTGCGTCCTGATTTTCTGATGATACGCAAAGGCGCCAATGAGGAAATCGAAACGGTCACCGCCTTTGGCATAGCGAAACTCCTGCGTATATTGTTCCTGCTGCGACGGGTTGTTGGATTTTGTGGTGATCGGCAGCCCAGTAAAATCGCGGTCATTTGCCGGCACCCATTCCCAATAACGCCACGCCGTTACCGAAGTCAGCGTACCTTGGCCGACGTCCCATTTAACCTTGACCGCTGCGCCGCCCAGCTCATTGCGGGCGTTGAGATCGGCATCAACGTCAGTCAGGCGATCAAAGGCGTTCGTGCTCACGACCTGGTAATTTTGTGCAGCGGCCAAGGCGGCATATTGGCGCGCAATGGCCCGCTGCGTTGGCCCTGTTCGCACGTAAATCTGTGCGCAGCATTCGGGATCTTGCAGACTGAAGTCGCCCGATAGCGTGACATCGAGATCGTCATTGGGCCGCCACAACAATTGGCCACGTAACCCCAGATTATCCTGCGCATTAATCCATTTGTTGCTGGCAATGTTGAAAATTGTGCCACGGCGTCCGGTGCCTGACACCGCCAGCCGTGCAGCTAATGTGTCGGACAATGGTCCACCGACTGCGGCCTTGATCTGTTTGAAACCGAGATTGCCGATGCTGACTTCGGCCCGGCCTTCCAATTCAAAGCTTGGTTGGCGGGTCGAGATGTTAATGGCGCCTGCGGTCGTGTTCTTGCCGTACAGTGTACCTTGCGGGCCGCGCAGCACTTCGATTTGGGCGACGTCCAGAAAGTCGAAAGTCGCTGACGCAACGCGCGAATAATAGACATCGTCGACGTAAATGCCGACACCTTGTTCAATCCCGTCATTGGTCAATCCGAATGGCACACCAATGCCGCGAATATTGACTGACGTGTTACGCGGGTTGGATGAGTAGAATTGCAATGTCGGCGTCAGTTGCTGCAGCCGGCCAACGTTGAAGCTGCCAGTATTATCAATCTGGTCCCCGCCAACCACTGACACCGCAACAGGAATGTCTTGTGCGGTTTCGTCGCGGCGGCGCGCGGTGACGATGATTTCGTCCGGCGCGTCGGTGTCACCAGTGCCTGCTGAGGATCGGCCTTGCAGTTCCAAGGCATCTTGCTGGGTATCGGCGAAAGCTGGCGTAGGTAAAGACAAGAGCGTGATGAGGGCCAGCGAAGGCCCGGTCGGAAGACGGCGCATAAATTTTCTTTCGAAAAATGAATGCATCCGGTTGTCCGGTCTGCCTCAAGGACTAGGAGGAATTTCAGGTATTGAAGCGTTTGCGCTCGGTAATGTCGACTTGGACAAGTTTGCCTTCATGGACAGTCAACTGGATTGCGCCAAACCGCAGTGAATTCAACGCATCCAGCACAATGCGAACAGGCTCGGAAAGCGCTGCAATCGCAGGCTCGCCAGTGCTTCCTTGATCAGGATCGGTCATAAGCACCCCTTAAAGGACGGCGCATTATTACGCCTTCATCCTGCGATCGGGATTAAACTCAACTGAATTGATTGACAATAGGTTTCCACGCGTCATTTTCGTTTCAGCGCCGAAAGGTTCTGTTTGCGCGCTATCCGGATTTGTCAGGGATTATTCTGCAGCCTGCAGATACGTGTCAGCATTAACCACATCGGTCAGGTTAATACCGTCGAGCAAATTGGCAGTCTTGTCTCGGACCTGAAGCATTAATGCGCGCGTCCGGCAATTTTCTTCCTCGACGCAATTTTTGCAGGTCTCGTGCGCATAGCGGCTAGCGCAGGGGACGAGCGCCAACGACCCACGCATAATGCGGATGAGGTCGCCATAACTGATATCTATCGGGGAGACACCCAACCAATAGCCGCCATCCTTTCCACGCTGTGATGCCACAAGACCGGAACGCGACAGTTCCGACAATATGACCGTCAGAAACTTCGGCGGAATTTTTTGTGCCTCGGCAATGTCTGAGAGTTGGACCGGACCTTTGCCGTAATGGTCGGCAAGATGCTGCATGGCGCGGATGGCATAGCGGGTTTTTTGTGACAGCATTCGGCTCTTTTGCGCCTGACCGATTTATTTTTCAACCCGCCGAGTAGACAAAGCCGTGATCCACTTAAAAACAATTCGAAAATTACACAAAATGATGGACGAAAGGCGGTTGCATTGCGCGGTTCGTGCGCATAGCCTGACAGCTTATCACGGCGTCCAGACCGAATAAAATCCACAGGGGGATATTATGAAACATTCAAAAACTGCAATCTTTTTGCTGGCGACATGCCTCACCATGCCTGCATTTGCGCAAGAATCGTCACCGTCAGTACCTGCGGAAACGGCTGAAGATGAAGGCACAGCCATCATCGTAACCGGATCGCGCATTAAGCAAGATCCAACGAAAAGCGCTGCGCCTTTGCAGGTTATCACCCCCTCTGATTTATCTCGTGAGGGCATTAACAGCCCTGAACAGCTGATTTCGTTTTTATCGACCAACGGCACTGGTGCAGATAATCTTGCATCTAACGGTGACGTGACGAGCGGTGCGCAACGCGGCACAAATGGTCTGTCGGCTGCAAACCTGCGTGGCCAAGGCGCGGCTTCGACATTGGTCTTGCTTAACGGACGCCGGGTTGCGGCACATGGCCTTACCGGCGGTGCCGTTGACGTGAACCAAGTCCCGTTCGCTGCCCTTGAGCGCGTTGAGGTTTTGAAGGACGGTGCATCTGCCATCTACGGCACCGATGCGATTGGCGGTGTCATTAACTTCATCACCAAATCCAATTTTCAAGGTGTGGTGCTCAACGGTTTTACCGACATCACGGAACGAGGTGACAGCGCGATTTACCGCCTTTCCGGCACCGCTGGCTATGGTGATCTCGACACCCAAGGTTTCAATATCATGGGCGCAGTGAGCAAAAGCTGGAGCGGCATTTTGCTCGGCGAGGATCGTGATTTTGTTAATGGCAACCAGCCCAATCGCGGGCTTTCGGTTGACACCCGCGGTACGCCAATTGCCACGGCATTTCCAGCCAATACCAACAGCCTATTCGCGCCCAACGGCTCGTTGCTTGGTGGGACCACCAACAGTGCAGCGAACTTCTTCCTTCCCGGCTTGCTGATTCCCGGTACGACAACGCGCGCAGATGGTGGCATCAACCCGCTTGATTTGCCAGGAGGCGCGGGTTGTGACTCCGTCGATGGTGGGATGGCCTATGACGAAGTTCTCTGGTCGGTACCGGGTGCCCGCTTTGCCTGTTCGTGGGATACAGGCCGTGCTGCCGTGATTCAACAACCGCTGCAAACACTGACTTATTATGGCAAGGCTACGCTCGCGCTGGGCGACCATCGTCTGTCGGCCGAAGTGACGGGTTCGGATGCGGATTCGAAGAAGCGGTTTTCGAATAACCAATATTCAATCAATGCGACAACCATGCCGCTATATTTCCCGCTAAACGGCACGACTGCGGCAACGTACAACAGCGTATATGACGCGATCGCAGGAACATTCCCTGCCGTAGGTGCCGTTGGTGATCGCACGGTCGATGCCGTTGGAAATTACGGCAAACCAATTGCGTATCGCTGGCGGAATATTCCAGGTGGTGGCCGTGAATATGTGACGAATACCAAAACGATCCGCGGCGCGCTTACCGCCGAAGGACCGCTTGGCGGCACTTGGGATTACCGCGCAGGGGCATCCTACGCCAAGAGTGAAGCCTCGTCGGTACTCGGCGCTGGTTACCACTTCACTGGAATTTTCCGGTCTGCAGCCAACGCTGCTGCATCGGGCGTGGCTGGGGCCGTCAACGGCGGCATTGATCCGCGTGCGCCTACGGCTCCGGGCGCTGCTCGTCCAGGTATTGTCGGCTTGTTGAACAGCGGGATACTCAACCCGTTCTCCGTCGCACAATCCGACGCAGCGCTGGCTGGGCTTGACGCGATTTCAGCTGAAGGCACAACGCTCTACGGCGGCGAGTATGAGGTTAAGCAGTTCGATGCGTCGGTTTCCGGCTCGTTGTTTGACTTACCTGCTGGTGCGGTTCAGGTTGCAATTGGCGCGGATTATCGCCGTGAAACTTACAGCTTCAATGGCTCTGCTGCGGCCGTAACAGGGCAGCCCGAAATTTTTAACGTGGCTTTCGACAATATTAACGCGCTGACGCCGAAAAACCGTGATGTAAAAGCTGTCTATGCCGAAGTTTCAGTGCCAGTGCTGGAGATACTCGAATTGACCGGCGCTGTTCGGCTCGATGATTATACGGGTTTCGGATCGACGGTGAATCCCAAGTTTACAGCACGATTCTCGCCGACTGACTGGGTCATGCTCCGGGCGTCATATAATACCGGGTTTCGCGTCCCAAGCTTTAACCAGATATTTAATGGCGTTACCGAATCCCCTAATCCTGGAAACAACCTTACAGACCCGACCACATGCCCTGCGGGCGGTATTGTAAACGTAACAGCAGGTTGCGGTGCGATTACTCCGAATTCATTGAGTGGTGGTAACCTTAATCTTGGACCTGAAACGTCCGAGCAATATTCGGCCGGTATTGTGTTCACGCCCGCGCCGCAATTCAGTGCTTCGGTCGATTTTTGGTCTATTGCAGTCGATGATACCATCGGTGCGCTCACGATAGCTCAGCTTCTGGCAAACCAGTCCTCTTTTCCTGGCCGCGTGGAACGAACGGGCGGCGTGATTACAGGTTTGGATTTGAGGGCGGACAACATTGGCTCACGGCGCACCCAGGGTCTCGAGGTTTCGCTGCGTGGCGGGGTTGATGCATTTGGCGGCGTGCTTACCGCCGGGCTTGATGGGACATATCTGATCAAAAAGCGGGAAAAATTCCTGCC
The DNA here is from genome assembly GCA_031426075.1 of Sphingomonadaceae bacterium. Lineage (GTDB taxonomy): Bacteria > Pseudomonadota > Alphaproteobacteria > Sphingomonadales > Sphingomonadaceae > Sphingorhabdus_B. The sequence goes on along the minus strand of JANPKN010000154.1, from coordinate 4,596 downwards.
GACTGCTCCGTTTGGCCCAAGCTTGATCGGCGTGTTTACCTATGCTGGCGATCTCGGCCTGCGTTGGAAACACAGCGCGTTTATTAATTTCGCCATTGACGATGTCATGCTCAGCTTCTCGCAAATCTACCGTAACGGTTACAAGAACAACGCGCTCCCGCAATCGGCCAGCCGTCCCGATTACAATGCGCGCGTAAACGCATATGTCATTTATAACATGTCGGCTGCAGTAGACATCGACGAACGGTTCCGCCTGACGGCTGGGGTGCGTAACGTGTTTGACAAGGACCCGCCATTTGCCATCACATATGATAGCAACACGGGCGCTGGCTCAAGCTGGGAACCACGCGTAGCCGATCCACGCGGACGGTCCTTCACCGTCGCGGTCGAAGCGAAGTTCTGATCTCAAAGGGATGCCGGGTATGGATATGAATGCAACTCGGCGTCAAATAGTGGCGGGGCTGGCAGCATTGCTGTCCGCTCCGCCACTTTTGGCTGCAAATGTGGCGGAGGCGAAGGGCGCGCGAAAGCCAGCGCGTCTGCGGGTTGGCGACACCGTCGGCTTGATTGAGCCAGCTTCCGCAAGTGACGAACCGTTCCAGCTCCAACTGGTCGAAGAAGCGATTGTCGCCATGGGCCTAAAGCCCAAGCGTGCACCCCATTTGCTTGATCGCTACGGCTATCTGGCGGGTCAGGACAAGGACCGCGCGTCAGACATCAACGCAATGTTTGCAGACAAGGACGTGAAGGCCATTTTCGCCGTGCGCGGTGGGTGGGGCAGTGCGCGGCTCTTGCCGTATTTGGACTGGAATATCATCCGCGCGAATCCAAAGCTGCTGACGGGTTTCAGCGACATTACCGCTTTGCATATGGCGATTGCCGCCAAGGGTGGGTTTGTGACTTTGCACGGGCCGAACGCCAGCAGCGCGTGGGGCAAGGCGTCATGGGACATTTACCGCGAAATCGCCTTTGATGCGGGCACGCCCTTGTTCACAAATCCCGAAGGCGGCGAGGACCGGTTGGCGCAACGCCGGTGGCGGACGCGCGTGTTGGGTACTGGCAAAGGCAAGGCACAAGGGAAGCTGCTGGGCGGAAACCTCACGGTACTGACCGCGCTTGCGGGCACGCCATATTTGCCCAGTTTTGATGGCGCTATCCTGTTCCTTGAAGATGTGGGTGAAGCGGAATATCGTATCGACCGCATGCTCACGCAATTGGGGCAGGCGGGCGTTCTGAAGAAGTTGAAAGGCGTCGTGTTTGGGCAATGTACCGACTGCGTCAACACCGGCAACAGCTATGGCGCGTTTACATTGAATGACGTGCTGACGCAGCATCTTGGCGGCCTAGGGGTCCCGGCCTATCAGGGGGCGTATTTTGGACACATCACGGACCAGTTCACGTTGCCCGTGGGCGGCATGGCCGAAATTGATGCGGATGCAGGAACGCTCCGTTTGCTTGAACCAGTCGTCGTTTAATTCAGGAACTGCGTCATCACCAACGCGAAGATGTTATTGGCCATGTGCAAGATGATGTTGGTGCGCAGCGATCCGGTGCGGTGGTATAAATAGCCAAACGCAATGCTCAGCGACATCAGGCCGGGGATCGCGTAAGGCTGCAGATGCACCAATGCGAACAGGAATGACGACAGCAAGATTGCGCCCCAGACAGGTACATATTTCGTCAGCGCATTTTGCAAAAGCCCACGAAACAGCAGTTCCTCCACCACTGGCGCGGCAATAGCGATAGCAAAGAACATTGCCGCCATATTCAGCGGCGTGCGCGAGATTCCGGCCAGGATTTTTGCCATTTCCTCTTGCATGCCAACGTCCGGAATAACGTAGGTCGCATAAACAAGATTGAAGGCCATGGCGGCGACAACCAACAGGATACCAAGACCAGTGGCCTGGTGCAGTGGGATCCTGCCGAAATCATTCAGGCCCAATGCCTCCATCCGCCCATCCTTGCGCAAATAAAGCCACATGAGCATCAACTGGACGATGGCGGATGCCACAAGACCAAAAATGATGGAAATTGGCTCGGGCGCAGTCGGGCTATTTTGGGTCGCGGCCATGATCAGGCCAGTGCACAGCCCTTGCAGCGCAAAATACAATATGATGAAACCAACAGTGGGCAGCAGGCCGGGGAATGGTTTCGGCGTCCATACTGTCGTCGCAGAATCGTTGCCCTGTAACTTTTCCATATCGATTCCGCTAAAAAGTGAAGGCCGGGCGGATCGGAGCCCGGCCTTCCTGTGTCTTGCACATTAAAGTTTAATAGGCCACCCGCGTTGCGGTCAAGCCATAGGCAGGAAGCAAGGTTTGAACGCTGGTCGGGCCAGCCAGATGGCCTGCGCCAACTGCCATGAATGTAACGCCCGGCTTGTCCATCCGCGCGGCAATCCATTTCGCCCAATTGGCATTCCGCTTGGTCAGCAACGCATCGTACAGCGTCCGGCTCGTCAGCCCTTCATTCATGAGCCGCCCAAGGCCTTCGGGGTCCGGCGCGGCCCACATGTCGACCATCTTGTCCATATTGGCTCCCGCGTCATCAATCTGCTTTGCCGTTTCGACCAGAAAAGCGATTTGCTCGGATTCCGGCAGGGTGTCGAACACCCCAAGCTGAAACTCCATTGTTTCAAGACCAGCAATTGGCTTTTTTGTGGCATTAGCAGCCGCAGTTAGCTGCTTTTCGACGCCGCTATTGGGGTCAAAACCTGTTTTTTGTATGGCCAGCAAGGAGATGGTGATTGCAGCTGCCCATGGGTCAAACGGGTCAAGTGCCGCTGCAGGAAGGCCAAGCTTGCCCATAGCCGTTTCATATACTGCGCGGTCGGCATCGTTCATTTTGGACCGCAAGGTTTTGCCCTGCTGATCCATGGCAAGTTTGCCAAACAAGGCTTGAGCTTCTGCTACTGGTGGCTCGACCAGTTCCAGCATCAATTGATCCGACGTTTCAAAAGCAGCCTTCACGCCGTCGTCAAACCAGCCAAGGCCGGGCTTCAGAATATGCACGCTGCCGAAGAGGTAAATCGTGGTGTCTTCGTCTTTGACAACCCACAATGCAGGGTCGACGTCTTTGATAGCAGCCGCCGTCACTTTTACCGGATCAAGCGCTTCGACGGAGGCCGGGGCCTCGGTAGGTGCATTTTGCGCTGCAACTGGCGCACCCCATGCCAATGCGCATGTCGCGGTGGCAGCCAACAAGGACTTCAAACTAATACGCATAGATATTCTCCTTCAATCAAAAACGGGATAGTAATTGGACGATTTTGGACGGGTAACTAGCGGTATTTCTTCCAAAACCAGACGGCTGTCCAGACAAGTGAAAATGTTAGGTAAATGGCAACACCATCCGGCTCGGGTACAAGTCCCCCACGCCACAACAGCCACCACAAAGGCGTGAGCATTAAAAAGGCATAGCCCGCATAATAGCCACCATCCCGATAAGCGTTCGCTTCCTGCTCGTCGATCACGCGCGTGTGCCAAAACCAGGCAACCACCGGCATTATCACACCCCACACAAAAATAAGCGGAACCACAATGACTAGGGGTAACGGGCCTGCAAGTAATGCAACGAACGGGTCTGCTCCTTGCTCAGATATGTTCGAAATACCGGACGCAGCGATGGCCAGTCCCATAATACCACCCAGTCCACCACATGCCACAATGATATTTCGGTTCAGCTTTTCACGGCGCGGCACGCGCTCGCCGCTCTGCTTCACCAACTGGAGCAATTTCCATATGGTGAAGGCAAGTATGAGGGTGACACTAATGAAGACGCCTAGAGTGGCATAGCCAGCAAGATTCAGCGGCCCCCCGCCTTCGGCACTATGTGCCGACAGGAAACCCGCAATGGCACCCAGAATCATAATTATCCCCACGCCACATAATATCATCCATAATATGCGTTGGCTGTTGTTGCCTGCCTTCTCATCCGCGTCAAACATCGCGCTCTCCGTTAAATTCGTCATCGAAAATCTCCTCGATTGGCATGTCAAACAGCCGTGAAATCTTGAACGCCAACGGAAGAGACGGATCATATTTGCCCGTCTCAATCGCATTAACCGCCTGCCGCGAAACATCGAGATGATCGCCCAAATCGGCCTGGCTCCAATTGCGCATCGCGCGCAACACTTTCAGTTGATTTTTCATGTCAGGTTATGGCGTCTTTGTGTCATGGTCACTTTACTAAAACGATTCGCTGAATATGTCAAGCACACCTTACAAAATGAAATGCACCACTGACAAATGCCAGAACGCCCATTCAGAAACTTGATTTAGCGCCTTATCTCCGCCAATGGCTTGGCATGGCCGACGTTGCTCCACTTAGTTTTCAGGACCTGATCCTCACGCTCCATGATTATTGGGGCAAACAGGGCTGCGCGATTTTGCAGCCTTACGATATAGAAATGGGTGCGGGGACTTTTCACACGGCCACGACCCTGCGTGCGCTTGGGCCTGACCCATGGAATGCCGCTTTTGTGCAGCCGTGCCGCCGCCCGACCGATGGTCGTTATGGCGAAAATCCCAACCGGCTTGGCGCTTATTATCAATATCAGGTGATCCTGAAACCAAGTCCGCCAGATTTGCAGGAACT
>JANPKN010000153.1:0-2662 GCA_031426075.1 Sphingomonadaceae bacterium | reverse complement strand
TTCATCGTTGAAGGCATCGTGCAGCATGGCGACAAAAACGGACGGCTTCTGGGCTTTCCTACAGCCAATATCGACATGGGCCATTATTTGCGCCCGCGTTACGGCATCTATGCGGTGAGGGGGCGCTTGCCCGACGGCCGTGTGTTGAACGGCGCGGCGAACCTTGGGATACGCCCGACATTTGATCCGCCCAAGGAATTGCTCGAGCCGCATTTTTTCGACTTTGCCGAAGACCTTTATGGCCAGAATATCGAGATCGAATTCCACGCCTTCATTCGTGGTGAAGCGAAGTTTAATAGTCTGGACGCATTGATGGCGCAGATGGCGAAGGATTGTGATCAGGCGCGGGAAATTCTGGCGTGAAGTTCCATTCCGAACGGGACGGGGTAGGTAGGTAATGAGATTTACGCGCAAACAGACCGTTGTCATATTGCTCATCGCGACATTGCTGTTCGGCTTCACGCTGTTTCACGCAAGCTGGCTGGCAGATAAGCCCACAGGCAGGCCAAAACTTGTCGCAGACCGCGCTGCTGAACCGGTGCGTGATGCCGCTGGTTGCGTTGCCAGCGCAAATAGCGGCTATGGTGGTTCCATAGTCGGACCGGACATCGCAGCATTACAAGCAGCTGCTGGCAGCGGCGCGAGCGCGATCCGTGTGACTACAAAAGTTGCCGAAGGTGTACTGCGCGTTGCGCCTCAGTTTGAAAGCGACTGCCTTGCAGACAAAGTGCGCGAATTTGCGACAGTTGGAGAGGTGCTGTCAGGCCTGACCAAACCCGAAATCTTCTGGCAGATAGAGAGCCAAGCCGCAGCCCAGCAACTGGTTGCAAGCCTGCCCAAACCAGCCATCGACGTACCGGGGCAAAATTTCATCATCGGGGACGAGACAGCAGCCAGCTACATCAATGGTCTCCAGCCAAGTCATCAGGCCTTTTCAATCACGAAGGCTCGGAAATGCGCTTCGAATTATCGCCTCTCCGGGCTGTGGGGAAGCGTGCCAGAGTCCTGCAAAAACGGGACAATGCTGCTCACGCTGGATGATCTCGGTTTTACCTTATGGGGATGGCCGAACCGATTTCTCGGGCGAATGAAGGACTTCAACGTCCGACTGATCATTGCCGAAGATGTGGTGGACGGCCAGATCAAGGGCCTGACCGACGTCAACCAATATGGCGATATTGCGAACAGTTATAATGGCTATATCTGGGTGGATAATATTGAGGAATTAGGGCCAGCCCTGCGGCGGTAGGTTTCTTTATCCTCCCTATCGACTTGCGATGGGGGCGTGGCGCGCTGAAACGCAGTGGAAGCGTGACGGAGGGGCGTTCACTGCTACAGGCCCCTCCACCATTCGCTTTGCGAACGGTCCCCCTCCCCATCGCAAGTCGATGGGGAGGATACAGGCTTTATTTGCCGCGACATATCCTTTAGGCACCCGCACGATATGACTGAACCTGCTGACTCACCGAAGACGGACTGGCGCGACAGCGTCTTCCTGCCGAAAACCGATTTTCCGATGAAGGCTGGCCTTCCGCAGAAGGAGCCGGGAATTTTGGCGCGCTGGCAGGCGGCAGATTTCTATGCCGAATTGCGCAACCGCCGCCGTGGGCGCGAGAAGTTCATCCTGCATGACGGCCCGCCCTACGCGAATGGTGATATGCATATCGGACATGCGCTGAACCATATCCTCAAGGACATGGTCGTTCGCACGCAGACTTTGCTTGGCAAAGACGCGCCTTATGTGCCCGGTTGGGATTGTCACGGTCTGCCGATCGAGTGGAAGGTCGAGGAGCAATATCGCAAAAAAAAGCTGAACAAGGACGAAGTTCCTGCTGTCGAATTCCGCGCCGAATGCCGCGCTTATGCGCAAAATTGGGTCGATATACAGCGCGAGCAGCTTAAGCGGCTGGGCATCAATGCCGATTGGGACAATCCCTATCTGACGATGGATTTCCAGGCCGAGGCAACGATTGTTTCGGAACTGCTGAAATTCGCCGAAAGCGGACAACTGTATCGCGGTGCAAAGCCCGTCATGTGGTCTCCGGTCGAAAAGACCGCTTTGGCCGAGGCCGAGGTTGAATATGAAGACATCGTCTCGACGCAGATCGATGTGGCGTTCGAGATACTTGAATCGCCGATCGCGGAACTCGTCGGCGCGCATGCCGTGATCTGGACAACGACGCCTTGGACGATTCCGGTCAATCAGGCGATCGCATATGGGCCGGATGTTAGCTATTGGCTGGTCACTGTAAACGGTTCTCAAAAGACTTTGATTGCAGAAGCTTTGGTAGATGCTTTTGCGAAGCGCCTCGGTGATGGTGCGAATTTGATAGACGTCAGTTGGCGCGGCAAAGGCGCCGACCTGGCCGGAACGATGGTCCGCCACCCGATGCACCATCTCGGCGGCTTTTTCGCCAAGCCACGCCCGATGCTGGCTGGCGACTTCGTCACCACCGACAGCGGTACGGGCCTCGTCCATATGTCGCCTGACCATGGCGAGGATGACTTCGACCTGTGCAAGGCAAACGGCATCGACCCGGTCTTCGCGGTCGAAGGCGACGGCAAATATCGCGCCGACTGGCTCTGGTTGGGCGGCGAGGGCAGCGTCATCAATCCTAAATTCAACGCGCCGGATGGCCCCATCTGCTCTGCGCTGCGAGAA
>JANPKN010000152.1:0-4607 GCA_031426075.1 Sphingomonadaceae bacterium | reverse complement strand
TTGAGGAACCCGTAAGCTGAACCCGCCAGTCGCCATTTCTTCTGTACCAAAGCCGCCGACATGGCGCAGCCAGTTCCAAAGCACGGGATCGCTCACCCGCCGGATGATTCTCACGGCGGCGGCGTGGATTACTATCCTGCTAATTGGCGGCGGCGCGGCGCTTGACCGCGTCCTTACCAACTCGGTCGAGCAGAATTTTGACACCCAGCTCGAATATGTCCTGACCGCAATGATCGCCTCTGCCGAAATTGGCCCGGACGGCGAAATCCGGATGAACCGCCCATTGGGCGATCAAAGATTTCTGGAACCTAATAGCGGTCTTTACTGGCAAATTACGGGTGCAGACGCGATGCCATTTCCGTCGCGCTCGTTGTGGGACCGCGCACTTAAACCGCCCGTCGATCACAATGATCAGTTTGTCCATTTCCGCAACAGTGATGAATTCCCCGACGAACCACTTCGAATTGCGGAACGCGCCATTAAGCTGCCGGATTCGAACGTCGCGTGGACATTCATGGTGGCGCAAAGCCGCGATAGTCTTGACGCGCAGATCACAGAACTTCGGTCGGTGTTGGTCACGAGTTTTTTCCTGCTAGCGGTCGGCCTCATCATCCTGGCGGCCTTGCAGACATTTTATGGCCTTTGGCCGCTGCGCGCGGTGCGCATGGCGATTGCCCAGATGCGCAGTGGCAAGGAAAGCCGGGTTACCGATGCCTTGCCTGATGAAGTGATGCCAATGGTGAACGAATTGAATGCATTGCTTGACCATAATGAAAAGCAGGCAGAGGAATCGCGCCGTCACGCAGGCAACCTTGCGCACGCGCTCAAGACGCCGCTGACGGTCATTATGAACAGCGCGACCGCGCAGGCCCCCGACTTGGCGGAAACCGTCATCCGTGAGGCAACCACAATGCGGCGTCAGGTCGACCACCATCTGGCCCGCGCCCGCGCGGTTGGCCGCCGTGGCCACAGCCATAGCCGCGCGCAGGTTTGGGGCAGCCTTGAGTCTGTTGAACGTGCCGTTGGGCGTCTGTATTCGCATGTTCGGCTCGATATGGCTGGCGACAAGGAAATTGCTGCGCGCGTGGAACGGCAGGACCTTGATGAAATGCTGGGCAATTTAATCGAAAACGCGGCCAAATATGGCGGCGGCAGCGTGTTCGTCACCGTCGAGGATGCAGGCGACTTTGTGGAAATGATCGTCGAGGATGATGGCACTGGGATTCCGGAAGAAGAACGCGAGCGACTGTTTGACCGCGGCGCGCGGTTGGATACAGGCAAGCCAGGGACTGGACTTGGCCTTGCCATCGTCCGCGATGTCGTTGAAATTTATGGCGGAACAGTCGCCTTGGAGGAAAGCGAGGATCTCGGGGGGCTTTTGGTCAGGCTACGCTTACCGAAAGCGATAAGCTGATCAATTGCCGTCGCGGATTTGTTGATGGTGGCGGATGACCTCATCAATGATGAAGCGCAGGAACTTTTCTGTAAAATCAGGATCAAGCTTTGCGTCGCGTGCCAGTTGCCGAAGCCGTTCGATCTGTTTTTCTTCACGCGCCGGATCAGCAGGTGGCAGCGATGATTTCGCCTTAAATTCCCCCACGGCCTGCGTTATTTTGAACCGCTCGGCGAGCATAAAAACCAGCGCGGCATCGATGTTGTCAATGCTGTCGCGAAAGCGGGCGAGGGTGTCAGCGTCATTCATCTGCATCATCTGTGCCGATATTGACCGCAAGGGACAAGGGGAAATGCGCCATTTGCACTTGCCTATCATCGCAGTGGGCGTCACAGCAGAGAGATTATGACGGCAACTATCCACAAAATCGGCGGACATCAGACGCCATCGCTCGATCCAATCCTCAAATTGGTCGCGCCGGGAATGAACAAGGTCAATGCGGTCATTCTCGACCGTATGCAGTCCGAAATTCCGCTTATCCCTGAACTCGCTGGCCATTTAATTGCCGGCGGCGGCAAACGTATGCGGCCAATGCTTACGTTGGCCTGTGCACGGTTGTTGGATTATCCCGGCGATCGTCACCATAAGCTGGCGGCGGCGGTTGAATTTATCCACACCGCGACTTTGCTCCACGATGATGTTGTCGACGGAAGCGACATGCGGCGCGGCAAGACGGCGGCAAACCTGATTTTTGGCAACCCGGCAGCCGTGCTGGTCGGTGATTTTTTGTTCAGCCGGTCGTTTGAGCTGATGGTTGAGGATGGCTCGCTAAAAGTGCTCAAAATCCTCTCCAATGCGTCGGCGGTGATTGCCGAAGGCGAAGTCCATCAGTTGACTGCTCAGCGGCAGATTTCGACGACTGAGGAAAAATATCTCGAAATCATTGGATCGAAGACGGCGGCATTGTTTGCTGCGGCTTGCCGGATTTCCGCCGTTGTCGCCGAAAGCGGTGATGCGCAGGAAATGGCCTTGGATGCCTACGGCCGGAACCTTGGCATAGCGTTCCAGCTTGTTGATGACGCTATCGATTATGTTTCCGACGGCGCAACCATGGGCAAGGACAGCGGCGATGATTTCTGCGATGGCAAGGTTACGCTTCCCGTCATCCTCGCGCATTGCCGTGGAAGCGTCGAAGAGCAGAAATTCTGGCGCGATGCGATGCTTGGCAACCGGATTAGCGATGCGGATTTGACGCACGCGTGCAATTTGCTGCGTGAACACCACGCGATTGACGATACTTTGGATCGTGCGCGGCATTACGGCCAGCGCGCGATTGATGCGATTGCGCATTTCCCGGCAGGCGAAGCCAAATCTGCGCTGACTGAGGCGGTGGAATTCGCAATAGCCCGCGCATATTGACGGACGAAGCGGTGCCATCCGCGTTCGATGTTAATGACGCACTGCCCGTGATGGCAGTCCTGCCGCAGCTTCTGGAGTCGCTGCGGGCCGCTCCCAATGCAGTTCTCATTGCGCCGCCGGGTGCCGGTAAAACGACGATGGTCGCGCCTGCCTTATTGGCCGAGCCGTATTGCAACGGCCAAATCCTTTTGCTGTCGCCGCGCCGCTTGGCCGCGCGCATGGCGGCAGAGCGCATTGCCGAAAATTTGGGCGAATCGGTTGGCGGGCTTGTAGGCTACGCAACCCGGCTGGACAGCAGGCACGGCCCAGACACAAGCATATTGGTGATGACCGAAGGGATATTCCGCAACCGGATCATCAGTGACCCTGAGCTGTCTGGCGTTTCCGCCGTGCTGTTTGATGAAGTGCACGAACGCAGCATCGACAGCGATTTCGGCCTCGCGCTCGCGCTTGAAGCGCAGGCCGCGTTTCGGCCTGATCTGCGTCTGCTTGCGATGTCAGCCACGCTCGATGGTTCGCGTTTTTCACAATTGATGAACAACGCGCCGGTGCTGGAAAGCGAAGGCAAGAGATGGCCGCTGGAATATCGTTATGTCGGCCGCCGGACCGAACTGCCGATTGAAACCGACGTCGTGCGCATTGTGCGCCAAGCCGTTTCGGAGCAGCAGGGCGACATATTGGTCTTCCTACCCGGCGTGCGCGAAATCGACCGCGCCTTTGACGCCTTGGGGGCATGTGGCGACGATATTGTCGTGCACAAACTACATGGTCAAATTGATCCTGCTGCCCAGCGCCTTGCCGTCCGTCGTGACCCGCAAGGACGCCGCAAGGTGATATTTGCCACAAACATTGCCGAAACCAGCCTGACCATTGACGGCGTCCGCGTCGTCATCGACAGCGGCCTTGCAAGGCGCGCGCGTTTTGACCAAGCGGCTGGCGTCACGCGGTTGGTGACCGAGCGTGCAAGCCTCTCCGCCGCAACACAGCGTGCCGGACGCGCCGCGCGGCAGCAAGCGGGGGTTGCCTATCGGTTGTGGGAGGAGGCAGGCAATGGTGGCCTGCCGCCGTTCGATCCGCCAGAGATATTGGAAAGCGACCTTGCGCCGTTGGTGCTCGATTGCGGGCGCTGGGGCGAAAGTGACCCAGCCAAGCTGCGTTTTCTTGATCTTCCGCCCGCAGCCGCGGTGGCACAGGCGCGCAAGCTGCTGATGTCGGTAAATGCGCTTGACGAGAAAGGCCGTATCACGCCGCATGGCACAAGGCTCGCCAATCTGCCCTTGCCGCCGAATCTCGCGCATATGGTCGTTGTGGCGGCCGAGAGCGGACAAGCAGAGGACGCTGCAATGTTGGCTGTCCTGTTGCAGGAACGCGGCCTTGGCGGGCAGGGTGAGGATATTGACGCACGTTTTGAACGCTTTGTTCGGGAACGTGGCCCAAAGGCAGATGCTGCAAGAAAGCTGGCGCAGCGCATTGCGCGTTTGTGTGGGACAAGCGGTGACGCAGAACCTCTTAGTATCGGAGCTCTCATCGCCACCGCATTTCCCGACCGCGTTGCCAAACGCCGCGATGCCAAGGGTGAGAAATGGATCAGCTCCATGGGACGCGGCCTTCAATTGGACGGCGCATCGGCTTTAGCGCGTGAGGAATGGCTTGCTGTCGCCGATGTGCAAGGCGCGGCATCGGGCGCGCGCATATTGTCTGCGGCGGCGCTGACGGAGGCAGAAATCACGGGCCGCTTTGCCCACCGGATCATCAGTCAGGAAATCCTGTCCTACGACAAAAGCGCAGACCGCGT
>JANPKN010000151.1:0-5769 GCA_031426075.1 Sphingomonadaceae bacterium | reverse complement strand
AAAAACTGGAGCGGGCGAAGGGATTCGAACCCTCGACCCCAACCTTGGCAAGGTTGTGCTCTACCCCTGAGCTACGCCCGCTCTGGCGGTCAGGCATCTAATTCCTGACGGGTGAGGCGCGCCGTTAGCATGGGGTATATCACCCCGCAAGCCCCAAATGCCCGCTTTTTACGAAAAGGGGATAAAGCCTGTCTTGTGAAAGCTATCGCTTTGCCCACATAGGAGGCGAAACGAATCCTGAAGATTGGAGAATGAACGTGGCAACGATGGGCCTAACCACCGACGAACAAAAAGCCGTTGAGCAATTCCGGAACGATGTCGTCGCGCCGTCAATGGAGCGTTTGGTGATTCTCGACTTCTGGGCCGAATGGTGCGGCCCGTGCAAGCAGCTAACGCCGATCTTGGAAAAGGTCGCAGCAGAATATGCCGATCGCGGCGTGGTATTGGCTAAGGTCAATGTCGACGAGAATAAATTCATCGCCGCGCAATTTCAGGTGCGTTCCATTCCGACAGTCTACGCCATATTTCAGGGGCAGCCCGTCGCTGACCTGTCGCCAGCGCGCACTGAACCGCAATTAAGGCAGATGATCGACCAGTTGCTGGAGAAGTTGCCGATCGTTGCCGGCGACGTCGCCCCGGACCCCGTAGCGCAGATTGCGCCGCTGGTGGAGGCTGCCGAGGAGCTTTTAGCGCAAGATAACGCCGAGCAGGCATATGCGTTGTTTACCGAAGCGCTATCGGTCCTGCCTGAGCATCCTGCAGCTTTGTCGGGAATGATCCGTGCATTGACGGTCATTGGACGGCAGGAGGAAGCGCAGGCTATCTTTGACAGCTTAAGCGACGAGCTTCGCAGCGACCCCGCGCTGGAAAAGGCGGGCTCTGTCTTAAGTATTGCCGCCGCAGCCGTTCCTCCCGAGGAGCTGGCAGGATTACGCGCATCTGTTGCCGCTTCACCCGACGACCATGCCAGGCGTTTGGAACTTGCCAATGCCTTGATGGCAGCTGGCGACCGCGACGGTGCTGCTGAAGCTTTGCTGCACACTATAGCCGCCGACCGTGAATGGCATGACGGCGCAGCCAAGACACGGCTTTTGGAGATATTTGCATTGATTGGTTTGGAAGACCCATGGGTATCGGCAACCCGCCGCAAATTGTCTGCGATTCTGTTCGGATGACCACATGCCGCATCTCGATTTTCCCGCTGACGGGGGCCATCATTTTTCCGAGCATGCAATTGCCGCTGCACATTTTTGAGCCGCGCTATCGTGATCTTGTCAGCGATTCGCTGGCCCGTGACCGCAAGATTGGCATGATCCAACCCAAGGGCCAAGGCAATCACCCGCCATTGTTCACCGTCGGCTGTCTCGCGCGCATTCAGGACGTTGAGGCGTTGGATGATGGCCGATACAATATCATCCTAGAGGGCGTGCAGCGCTTTTCAGTGGTCAATGAGTTGAATGTCATCACCAGCTTTCGTCAGGTCGAAGCCGAATTGTGGGATGAGGATGAGATTGGCGAAACACTGTCAATTGCCGAGCGGGCGTCAATCGAAATAGAATCGCGGCGGTTCGCCGATTCGCAAGGGTATAGCGTCGATTGGACAGCGGTGTCGCAACTGGATGACTATTCACTGGTAAATGCCATCGCCCAAATCGCGCCATTCGACTTTGCCGCCAAACAAGCTTTGCTTGAGGCACGCGGATTATCCGACCGAGCCGATACCATTGTGCAATTGATGCAGTTTTTCGGACGTCACGACGGGTCCGACGACCGCGTTACGCTTCAGTAATTAGGCAAGGAAGCTCTCCCGCAGACCGTCGATAACGAACTGCGCGGCGAGTGCGGCGAGTAGCACACCCAGCAACCGCGTTATCACGGCTTCGGCATTTGAACCTAGTACACGCATGATTGGGCCAGCTGCGAGCAGTGCCAGCAAGGTAAGGACAAGCACTGTTCCCAGTGCCGCCAATATGATGCCTGCGCGGTCAATTCCGCTATTTTGCGACATCAGCAGCATGACCGACGCGATGGAGCCTGGTCCGGCGATCATCGGCATGGCCATGGGAAAGACGGAAACGTCCTCAATTTCGGGCGTATCGATAATTTTCTGCGCACGTTCTTCACGCCGCTCCGTGCGTTTTTCGAAAACCATATCAATCGCAATGAGGAACAGCATGATGCCGCCTGCGATGCGGAAGCTGTTCAACTCAATATGCAACGCACCCAGCAATTGTTCGCCGAAAAGCGCAAATACCAGCAATATCCCCGACGCGACCATGACCGCGCGCAGGGCCATATTCCGCCGCTGGGCCGTATTGGCCCCTTTAGTCAGGCTGGCATAGATAGGCGCGCAGCCCGGCGGGTCGATGACCACGAAAAAGGTGATGAACGCCGAAAGAAACAGATCGATCATATTTGCGCTGCGACCTGATCAGTTATGATGGTTTCGGTCGTTTCGCCGTTCCACAACTTGACCTCAATTGTTCGTGCGCCATTCGGTTGAACCACATAAGTGTAGCTCAATGACTGGTCGCGTGCGTAACCGGTCTTCATGATTGCCCCCTCAGGCGGTGCTGCAAGTGTTGCTGGCGCACGCCCTTTGCAGCTGGCAACTTGTGTCTCGATCATCTCTTTGGGCGCACGTGGCGCGGTCAGGGTATCGCCATGATCCAGCACCCATTTCCAATTTCCGTCACCGCGCGAATTTGTTTCGATAAACTGCCAAACGGTGGTGAAATAGCCGACTGAGCCATCCGGCTTTTGCCACGAACCCGTCGTTACGCCGGTTTTGCCGTCGCATGACATGATCGCCTTGTGCGGCTGCCATTTCACCGACACGGCAGGGTCAGCCCTGCCTTTCAGCCAATCGAGCGCAGCGGTTGGTTGTGGCACGAACATGACCGCGTCCTTGGCTGCGGTTTCACGGAAGGCCGTCCATTGCCCCTTTTGCTGCGCCAACTGGTTGAAGGCGATTTCAGCAGCGATAATGGCGCTCGGGTTGGCAATCCTGGGTTGAAAATTGCGAAATTCTGGGCCGGGTGACGCCGCGCAGCCACCGAGTGCTGCAACAAGGAGAAGGGCAGAATATGCTTTCATGGCGTCAAATTCCTTCTGGTGGCGATATCCCCGCCCGGCGATGTGCGGCGACCAAGGTGTTGCGCAACAAGCACGCAATGGTCATTGGCCCAACGCCGCCCGGCACGGGGGTGAGGGCACCAGCATGGCGTAACGCGGCATCAAAGGCAACGTCACCGACCAGACGGCCTTTGCTTTGGCCTGCTTCGGGTTCCAGGCGGTTTATACCCACATCAATGACCACTGCGCCGGGTTTCAACCAATCGGCAGTGACCATTTCGGCACGGCCGACAGCTGCGACCACAATATCTGCACGGCGCACGACCTCGGGCAAATCCTGCGTTCGGCTATGCGCAATGGTCACGGTGCAATTTTCGGCCAAAAGCAGTTGCGCCATCGGCTTACCAACGATGTTTGACCGGCCAATGACTACGGCGTTCTTGCCCGATAAGTCACCCATATGGTCCTTCAAAAGCATCAGGCAGCCAAGCGGCGTGCAAGGCACAAACGCCTCTTCACCCACTGCAAGCCGCCCTGCATTGACCACATGAAAGCCATCGACGTCCTTCGCTGGATCAATCGCGGCAATCACCGCTTTGTCGTCGATATGTGATGGCAGTGGCAATTGAACCAATATGCCATCGACAGTAGCATCGGCATTGAGTGTTTCCACCAGCGCGATCAGCGCATCTTGGGAAACTGACGCAGGCAAACGATGTTCGAAGCTGTTCATCCCAGCTTCGACGGTCGCCTTCTTCTTCGAACCCACATAAACTTGGCTGGCCGGGTCTTCGCCCACCAGCACGACCGCAAGCCCCGGCTTGTGGTGGGTGACCGCGACAAAGCCTTCAACAGCATCAGCGACGCGCTCGCGCAATCTGGCTGCGAACGCCTTGCCATCAATGATTGTTGCTGTGCTCACATGCCAGCCGCAGAAATGTCATTGGCCACACCCATCAGCAGCATCTGCAATATGCGCAGGCCAATCAACAGCACCATCGGCGAAAAGTCGATCATCCCGGTGTCAGGCATGATCTTGCGGATTGGCTTTAGAAAAGGGTCGAGAATGACGGAAAGCGCCTGCCAGATGGACGCAACGATGTTGTTCGACAGGCTGACGACGTTAAACGAAATCAGCAAGCTCAGGATGAACTGGATGATGACGACGGTCGACAAAATCGTCATCAAATAACCGATTATGGAAATGAGCGCGAGAAGCATGAAATTCTCCGGAAAGGTTTGCCCATGCAGTTAGCCGAGGCGGCGGGCTGTATCAACTGCCTAAAACAGTGTGACCCCGGGTTTACTTATGAATGAGAGTTCCGGCACCCTTCACCGTAAACATTTCGATGAGCATCGCGTGGCTGGTGCGGCCATCCAGGATAACAGCAGCATCCACGCCCGATTGCACGGCATCGACACAGGTCTGAATTTTGGGGATCATCCCGCCGCTGATCGTTCCATCCTTTTGTAACTCCGCAATCGCTGCGGGGTCGAGGTCGGTGAGCAACTCGCCGGATTTATCAAGCACGCCTGCGACATCCGTTAGCAGGAACAGGCGCGATGCGCCAAGCGCGCTTGCAACTGCGCCAGCCATGGTGTCCGCATTGATATTATAGGTATGTCCATCGGCGCCGACGCCAATAGGCGCGATGACGGGGATCATGCCCGCCGCGCTGATGGTATCAATGATGCTGCGGTCGACCGTTGTTGGTTCGCCGACAAAGCCAAGGTCAATGTTCCGCTCGATATGGCTATCCGGGTCCTTTTGCGTACGCTGAACCTTGGTTGCAGTAACAAACCCGCCATCCTTGCCCGATATGCCAAGCGCCTTGCCACCGGCGGCATTAATCCAGCCGACCAGTTCCTTGTTGATCGCGCCAGACAACACCATTTCGGCAATCTTGGCGGTTTCGGCGTCGGTAACGCGAAGGCCGTCAATGAATTCGCTTTCCACGCCCAATTTCTTCAGCATCGCGCCAATCTGGGGCCCGCCGCCATGAACGACCACCGGATTGATGCCGACGGCTTTCAACAGCACGACATCGTCGGCGAAATCCCGTGCGAGGCTCGCGTCGCCCATGGCATGGCCGCCATATTTAACGACGAAGGTCTTGCCCGCATAACGCTGCAGATAGGGCAGCGCCTCGGTTAGTGTCTCGGCTTTGGCGAGATTGGCAGGATTGATCGTCATGCGGTGGGTTTTTCGTCCAGTTTCCGACCAATGCGGACCACCAAAGCGATGACCAGTGGCACCATCACCGCCGAAAGCACAATCTTTGCGATCATCTGTCCGACCATGAGGTCAGCGATGGGTCGAACCCCGTAAAATGACACAGAGATGAAGATCAAAGTGTCGACAATCTGCGACAGCGCCGCTGCGATGAACCCGCGAATGGCGAGGAATTTGCCCGAATTGCCCTTCAGTCGCGCGAATAGCCACACGTTCAGCGACACCGAAACGCCATACGCCAATATGCCAGCCGCCATCATCCGCCCGCTTTGCCCGACGATGATGGGGAAGGCCTCTTTGGCAGGCTCATACATTCCAGGGTCCGTTGGCAGGCGAAGGACGAAATAGGAAAGGCCGATGGCGATAAACAAAGGCACAAATCCATATCGCACCAATCGGTCGGCAACGGCCCGACCATGCATTTCCGCAATCGCGCTCGACACGGCGATCAATGTTAAAAA
>JANPKN010000150.1:0-3305 GCA_031426075.1 Sphingomonadaceae bacterium | reverse complement strand
GATATGGACAATGATGTCCGCGCGCTGTTGCGCCAACTTGAAGCCTGATTTTTTCCACCCCTTTTCAACAGCCTTTCCAGCGCTTATCCCCACGATGTGAGTCGGAAGGACAATGATGGGAAAAACATGCGCGTCGTGCGGATCTACTAATCCAGGTAGCGCCGTTTTTTGCGCCAGATGCTGGCATGCGCTGAAGGCAAAATCCGCCCAAAAATCTGCTACGTCGCATTCAAAACCCACATGGTTGATGCCAGTCGCTGCCGTCATCACTTTGTTGATTATGGGCGGTCTATATTTCTGGCTGTTCATTGCTGACGACATGCGGCCGAGCGCAGATTCATCCGGAGTGCAGGCGCGCGAAGCTCCAAACCCCGACGCGCAGATATTCTTTGCGATGACGGATGCGAATTTACGCGACAAGCCGACGACAAACGGCAGCAGTATCTTGGGTAAATTGCCGCGTGGTTCACAAGTGACCGGTACAATTCAGCCAAGTTCAGGTGCTGATGGTGCGTGGCTTGAACTGAGCGATGGCAATGGCTTTGTTGCTCTTGTCAATCTTTCACAAAATAAGCCGCCGGTACTGGTGAAATCTTTAAACGATCAAAGCTGGGTGGCCGATGGGTTGATCGATGTCTGGGCAACCACTTTGCCGGACAGTATTTTGCTGGACCGGATTCGTGAGGGCGTCAAGCTGACGCTGGTGGGAACCACGGCAGATGATTTCATCGAGGTGAAGCTTGCGGGGGGGCGTTATGGCTATCTCGCCAATGCACAATCGATTTTGGCACGGCTGGGCGGCAAGCCAATCTCTATCGGCTTCAATCCACAGTCTTGTGCCTTCTCCGGCGAGATAGGTGCTGAATTTGCAAAAATGGGCACGCAGTTGCAAGCCCAATGGCAGGCGCTTGAGGCAAAGGAATTTTCAGATGATACCGCGCGAGAAAAAGCATATGCGGCGGTCGAAGGTAAAAGCAAATACGTACGTTTACGCCGGTCTTTTGAAGGATTATCGCTGACCGCTATTGCCCAGCATTACGAATCTCAATCGCTCTATTTCGATGACCCGCCAGCTAAGGTTATTGAAGTATTTCGCGGGCAAGGGTTCGATATTGGACCCGACGGACTGTTTCCATCGACCGAACTTTACGCAGGCATCACCGCAACACGCGGTGAGGGTGCTTCCTATGGAAAAACCGAACTCGGCTGCGGCGTTTAACGCGCCGCAGCCTAAAGCAGGCTTAGCGCTTTTCCTCTGGCGCGACAGAAATCCGGACTGTTTCGCCGCCATTGCCCGGGAATCCAGTAAACATCGCCTCGACCAGATTTGGCACGAGATACGGCAGCTTGTTCGAACGCGACTTGGCTTCAGCCTTGCCTTCAAACAGGCGCTTGCCGTCACCATTACGGTCAATCTTCATATCGAGATTGGCGGTGTAGACCGTGAAGCTATCGACGTCATATGGACGGTTGAAGCCGCTGTAGAGGAAAGGGTCGTAATAGCCGACGACATAGCGCGCGCCGCGGCGCGTGCGGACGACATAAGGACGGTAGAAGCTGCCATAGCCCCAATAGGGATCATAAAACGGGTCTTGGCGAACGATGTTGCGTTGTTTGCCGTCATCAACCGCATAATCTAGCGACACTGTCATGTCGGCGGTTGCACCAGACGCTGGCACATACCCTATTTCCTGAAGCTCGCTGGCAACGAGCGCAGCATATTGGCCAAACTCAATACCGCCTGAATTGGCGGGGTTGGCGGCGCGGATGACAAAGGTCTGACCCTGCGGCGCTGGAAGCTCCTGAAAGCGCGAAACGTCGGCGTTAAACGGCGTGGCGCAGGCACCCAAAGCAAGCAGCGCCAACGGAGCGAGAAAAGTTGCGACCTTTTTCATCAATTTATATCCCTTTAGCTGCGGCCCAGCGCCGTCTTATAAGTAACGCCGAAACTATAGGATAGTTTCGCTGAACTGCGGTTGAACGACGAAATTGCCCAATTCAACGTAACAGACCTAGGGCGGCATACGCCGATTTCAAGGTCGGCGCACTCAACTCGCGTGCCTTCGCTGCACCCTTTGCCAATGCGGCATCAATCTGTTCATGGTCATCCTTCAGCGCCATGAACCGTTCGGAAATGGGCCGTAAATGTTCAACCACAATTTCCGCAAGGGCTGGTTTGAACGCACCAAAGCCTTGCCCGCCAAAGCGCGTCAAACTGTCCTCAACGGACTCATCGGCAAAGGCGGCGTAAATGCCGACGAGGTTTTTGGCTTCCGGGCGGCCCTCAAGACCATCTGCTTCCGACGGCAAGGGTTCGGGATCGGTCTTCGCTTTTTTGATCTTGCTCAGGATCGTGTCGGCATCATCGGTCAGGTTGATGCGGCTCATATCGCTTGGATCCGACTTCGACATTTTGGCGCTGCCGTCACGCAAGCTCATGATCCGCGCGGTCGCCTTGGGAATGATTGGGTCGGGCAAGGTGAAAATCTCTGCGCCATTGCCATAATCCGTATTGAATTTCTGCGCGATATCGCGCGCAAGTTCCAGATGTTGTTTCTGGTCCTCGCCGACAGGCACGTGCGTTGCCTGATACAATAAGACGTCAGCGGCTTGGAGTACGGGGTAAGTGAACAACGCAATGCTTGCGCCTTCACGGTTTTTTCCGGACTTGTCCTTGAACTGAGTCATTCGGTTCAACCAACCCATGCGCGCAGTGCCGGTTAGCAACCATTGCAGTTCTGCATGGGCAGGGACTTGCGCTTGATTGAACAAGATTGCCTTGTTGGTATCAAGTCCGCAGGCAAGCAAGGCTGCCGCCATTTCGCGGGTGTTCGCGGTTAGCTCCGACGGCACATGCGGCATCGAAATGGCGTGCAGGTCCGCCAAAAAATACAGGCATTCCATTTCATCCTGCATTTTTACCCAGTTGCGTATCGCGCCCAGATAATTGCCCAGATGAAGGTTGCCAGTTGGCTGAATGCCGGAAACGACGCGCATGTGTTCTACTCGCTTGCAGGTGCCGCTGGCGTAACCGAACGCCGGCGGAAAAGGGATTTCAATTCGTGGAGTCGGTAGGCCCCGAAGAGCAATATAGCTAGCGCATACACCGCACCGCCAGCGCTCACCAATATCGACAAAACGGCAATGCGCCGCCACAATCCGGTGCCAAGCTGATCTTCGATGAGTTCATTGCCGAAGAAGAGCGCGATTCCCATGGCAATCGCCGCTACGACAATGCGCCACGCCTTTTGCCTCAATCGGGTATCGACGGCGATATGACCCCGCTTGCGCAAAGTGAACCACAG
>JANPKN010000149.1:0-5433 GCA_031426075.1 Sphingomonadaceae bacterium | reverse complement strand
GCGGGCGCGAATGTGCTTGGCTGGGGAAGCTTCATCACCGCAACGATCAATTTCCTGATCTTAGCCTTCGTGATTTTCATGATCGTGCGCGCCGCCAATCGGGTATCTCCACCTGCAGAAGCAGGTCCATCGCAGACTGACCTGCTCGTTGAAATTCGCGACGAATTGCGTAAGCAATAACAGCCAATTGCAATGCCGTGATGTGTGTAGCATAGGCGCTGCATGAATTCTGCTGACTTGAATCGTGCGCGCCATTTTACACATGCAACCGGGCTTCGAGCCTTTACAGGTGGGCTGTTTGTGCGCGGGTTTGAACGCATCGTCGACAGGATTGACCGGGGCCTTGAATATGGCACGATCGAAGGCACATTGCCCGATGGCTCTATCCGCCTGCTGGGTGGAAGGGGTGCTGGGCCATCGGCGGTCGTGACCCTGCACAGCTGGAAGGCCTTGCTTCGTTTAGTGCGCGGCGGTTCGGCTGGTTGGTATGAGGCTTGGGCCGCCGGTGAGTGGAGCAGCCCAGACCCGGTACAGATATTCGACCTTTTTGTGCGCAATCGGCTGTCGCTTGGCACCGTGGCACGGCCATCGGGCTTGGCGAAGGTTGCAGGGCTGGCTCTGCACGCCCTGCGGCGCAACAGCCGAAGCGGCGCCCGCCGGAATATCGAATTTCACTATGATCTCGGAAATGATTTCTACCAAACATGGCTTGACCAGAGCATGACGTATTCCAGCGCATTGTTCGCTGATGCCGCTATCGCAGACGACACTTTGGAAACAGCGCAGCACCGTAAGATTGATGCACTGCTCGAGCGGTTGCAGCTTTCGGATCGCGATAGCCTGCTGGAGATCGGTTGCGGCTGGGGCGGGCTTGCCGAGGTCGCATTGCGCGCGCACAAAATTCACTATCACGGTATCACGTTATCGCCAGCGCAAAAGGCCTATGCGGACGCACGCCTTTCGGGCCTTGGCGACGCAGAGGTCTGCCTGACCGATTATCGTGACGTGGTGGGCCAGTTCGACGCTATCGCCAGCGTTGAGATGGTGGAAGCCGTTGGCCAACAATATTGGCCCGATTATCTCAAATCTGTCGCCCGGTGCCTTAAGCCCGGCGGACGGGCGGCTATTCAATATATCAGGATCGAAGACGATGTTTTCGAATCCTACGCCCGCGGGACTGACTTTATTCAGCATTATATCTTCCCGGGCGGTATGCTGTTGTCCGAAAGCCGCTTTCGCAAGATTGCGAATGATTGCGGCCTGAGTTGGGAAAATCAGCAGGAATTTGGCCTGCATTACGCAGAAACGCTGCAGCACTGGCGGGTGCGATTTGATGCTGCTGTGGCAGCAGGAACACTGCCCGCAGGATTCGACGATAAATTTATTTCGCTTTGGCGCTATTATCTGATGTATTGCGAAGGTGGCTTCAGGGGCGGCGGTATCAATGTTGCGCAGGTCACTTTAATCAAAAGATAAAATTGGGGGGCAGGATGAAAAAATGGATATTCGGGTTTTTGCTGGTCATTGCATCGGCTGCGGGCGGTTTCTGGGTCAGCGCGGACAAGGATATGAAAGCGCTCATCTCCCATCTGCCGACGGACGCTAACGTGCTGTTCTGGAGCGTAGAGCAACGCGACGCCGCGTTTCGCACGATGGACCGTATCCCCATCCTTGCCAAAGCCAACATCATAGCAACTGGCGACAAGGTCTTGCCTTTACCCAAGGGCGAGCCGCTGACGATTGGTACCGATGTCGATGCCTATATGAAGGCACAACGCACGGCGGGTCTTGTCATCCTTCAAGATGGCAATGTGCGGGTGGAAAAATATGGCCTCGATTTCAGTGCGGATGGCAAATGGACCAGCTTCTCCGTCGCGAAATCCTTCACTTCGACCCTCGTCGGGGCAGCAATCAAGGATGGTTACATCAAGAGCATCGACGACAAGGTTTCGGCCTATATCCCTGATCTTAAGGGCTCGGTTTATGACGACGTAACGATCGAACAATTGCTGACCATGACCTCGGGCGTTAAATGGAATGAGGATTATGAGGACCCCAAGTCCGACGTCGCACTGTTTAACAAGCACAAGGCCGAAAACGGCATGGACGTCACCGTAAGCTACATGCGCAACTTGCCGCGTGAGGCGCCGGCTGGCACCAAATGGGTCTATAAAACCGGCGAAACCAATTTGATTGGCGTGCTGGTAAGCTCCGCCACCAAGAAGACCCTGTCCGCTTATCTGTCGGAGAAGTTGTGGGCGCCTTTCGGCATGGAACAGGACGCAAGCTGGCTCCTGGGCGCGACCGGGCATGAAATCAGCGGCTGCTGCATTCAGGCATCTACCCGCGATTATGCCCGCTTTGGTGTGTTCATGCTCGGCGGAGCCAAGGTCAATGGCGCAAGCATCTTGCCCGACGATTGGATTGCACCTGCCACCAGCAAGCAAGCCGACATCGGCATGCCTGGAAAAGGTTATGGCTATCAATGGTGGACCTATGACGACGGCAGCTACGCGGCCCAAGGCATTTTCGGGCAAGGTATCTTCATTGACCCCAAAAGCAACTTGGTCATTGCGTCGAACAGCAACTGGCCCAAGGCAACCGACCCGGAGACGGTCGGCGCGCAACGCGAGGCATTTTACAAAGCTGTTCAAGCTGCGGTTGATGCGGAAGCAAAACCGACCGTCAACTGACCATGCTGCGATGCACAATAATTGCGTTAACTCGTAATTAAATTGCGCCGCAAGGCGTGGAAAAAAGGGGCTTTTCTAAGTCTGGATATTAGTTCAGCATAGCCTCTTCACACAGCGTGGTTCTGCGGGAGAATAGCTATGGATTTTAAGACGTTTTTGAACGCAGGTAGCAATCGGCGCGCCATGCTTAAGGGCATGGGCGTTGCGGCTGTTGGGTTCTCGCTGACGGGGGCGCTGGCCGGATGCGGCGAGAAAGAGGCGGCGAAGCTTGCCAATGGCGAAGAGGCTAAGCTGAACTTCTACAATTGGGACACCTATATCGGTGAGACCACGTTGGAAGATTACAAGGACAGCGCCGGCGTTGACGTGAACATGACCTTGTTCGCCAGTAATGACGAACTGTTCGCCAAGCTGCGTGCTGGCAACCAAGGTTATGATGTCATTGTCCCGTCCAACGATTTTGTAGAGCGCATGGCCGCTGCCGACATGCTTGTCCCACTCGACAAGTCGCAGATTCCCAATTTCAAGAATGTCGCCCCTGATTATCAGGACGTGCCTTATGACCCCGCGCGCAAATATTCGATGCCGTACACATGGCTGGCGCTTGGCATCGGCTATCGCAAGTCAAAGGTGAAGGCGGTTCCGGACAGCTGGAAAGTTCTGCTTGATAGTGACGAGTATAAGGGCCGCATCGCGGTGCTGTCCGAGGCTGGCGACATGTTCCGGCTTTACGGCAAATATATGGGCAAATCGGTTAACGGCCTGACGGACGCTGATCTCAAAATGATCGAAGCGATGATGATCAAGCAAAAGCCGAACATTAAATCCTTCCACGAAGACAATGGTCAGGACTTGCTGCTCAAGGGCGAAGTGGACATCGTCCTCGAATATAATGGCGACATCGCGCAGGCTATGGTGGAAGATCCCGACATCGGCTTTGTCATTCCCAAGGAAGGCAGCCAGTTGAACTCTGACAATCTTTGCATTCCCAAGGGCGCACCGCACCCGAAAAATGCCCACGCGTTCATCAATTATTTGCTGGATGCCGAGGCGGGCAAAAAGATCACCGAGACGATTCTGTACCCAACGCCAAATGATGCGGCCAAGGCACTGATGCCCGATGATTATAAGAATAATCAGGTCATCTTCCCGCCTGCGGATGTTTTGGCGAAGTGCGAATATGCCAAGTTCGATCCCGAGCTTCAGCCAAAATATGAGGAGGCGTTCACCCGCGTGCGGGCGGCCTAACTGATGTCAGGGCCGTTGCAGGATTGGAAAAGCCAGAAGAAGCCTTTTGCCGCCGTTGCAACGGCACCGGTGTTCTGGCTCGCCCTATTCTTCATCGCGCCCATGGCCATCGTTTGGCTCTACAGCTTTGGACAAAATGCTGGCCTAGCCGACATTGATATTTCCGGCACGCTCGACAATTACAAACGGGCGACCGAGTGGCTGTATCTCTCGATATTCCTGAAAAGCCTTGCGGTGGCTGCGCTTACCACATTGATTTGCCTCATCGTCGGCTTTCCCGTGGCGATGGCGATAACCTTTGCCGCACCGAAGTGGCGGCCCTGGTTGCTGCTTGGCATCATGCTGCCCTTTTGGACCAACCTGTTGATCCGGACCTATGCGTTGATGGCGTTGATGGGCACCAATGGTTATATGAACAAGGGGTTGGGCGGCCTGTGGGAGGGCGCAAGCTGGCTTCGGACCTTGGTTGGCATGCAACCCTTGGATGCATGGACGCCAGTCCAATTGCTCTACAATAATTTCGCTGTCGTATTGGGGCTGGTTTATGTCCATTTGCCCTTCATGGTTCTGCCGCTGTATTCCGCACTCGACCGGCTGGACAAAAGCTTGATTGAGGCCAGCCTTGATTTGGGCGCGGGGCATTTCAAAACCTTCATGCAAGTCGTAGTGCCCCTCGCTGCACCCGGCATCGTCGCTGGCGTGATGATTACGCTGATCCCGGCTTTGGGGGCCTATTTGACGCCGGACCTGATGGGCGGCACCGATAGCCAGATGATCGCCAATGTCATCGAACGTCAGTTCAAGCGCGCAAACGACTGGCCATTTGGCGCTGCTCTGTCCTTCTTACTCATCTATGCGATGTTCATTTTGATCGCGCTGCAGTCGATGCGGTCGACCAAATTGAAGGAGCGAGGATGATGTTTAGTCGCACCGCCATCGCACCGCTTGAATACACCCGCAAGCTGTGGATGCGCAGTTGGGTCGGGCTGACCATGCTTTTTCTTTATGCGCCGTTGATTGTGCTGATGATCTTCAGCTTCAACGACAGCAAGCGCAACGTCATATGGAAAGGTTTCACCCTTAAATATTACGAGAAGGCGCTGAACAATGACAGCCTGGTCGAGGCGATGGTCAATTCGCTCACTATCGCGTTATTGGCGACGATCGTCAGTCTGGTCATTGGCGCGCTGGCAGCCGTCATGCTCTGGCGCTTTCGCTTCCCGTTTAAGGGACTGGTTGAAGGCACCATGTCGTTACCGATCATCGTCCCCGAAATATGCTTGGGCGTCGCGTTTTTGATTTTCTTCGCCAAAGTGGATTGGCCAACCGACCTGCCGTGGCCGCTGAACCTTTCGGCGATCACTATTGCGCATATCACCTTTTGCTTCCCCTTCGTTGCGATGGTCGTCCGCGCGCGGTTGGCGAGCTTTAACAAGGAAGAAGAAGAGGCTGCAAAGGATCTCGGCGCAACCGAATGGCAGGCATTTCGCGA
>JANPKN010000148.1:0-7428 GCA_031426075.1 Sphingomonadaceae bacterium | reverse complement strand
TCCGTTACATCCAGACACATTGCTAAAGCGAGTGAAAGCGGTGAAAGCTCCCTGAACAAAACTTAAGTTGTAGACGCCAGCATCCAAATTCAAAGTTACCGCATTGGCGCCATTCAATGAAGCATTGGTCACGCCATTCAGATCTACTACGGTTGCGGCTTGAAGAGAAGAACCCGCAAAAAGCGAAGCGCCCAGCACTGCAGCCATTAAAAATTTCTGAACCATTATTTTTTCCTTAAAACTTTATTAACGGCGGTTAACAAGTTTTGTTGGGGTTAGCAACGCCGGGAGAAAAACTATCTTCCAGCATGTCCCAATATGGGAATTGTTTTTTAGGAATCAGCGTAAACTCGCCGGAGGATAGTGAAGCGGCAAATCCAAATTGGCCCGACTTGGCTGTGAACACACGCGATAAATGCCTGATTGCGAGCCAAGCTAAATCTGAAAGGACACGGGCGTATACTCCGGCAACCTTCTGCGCCTTAAATGTCCGATTGATGAGCACTTAGAGATGCTAGAAAAGCGCACCGATTGCTATCATTGGTGCGCAATCGTGGAAGCGCATGAGGGTGGTGACGATCCAGACATTCTACGGTCATAACTCGCCCAATTCGGCACCGTCACTACACTCCCAACCACATTCGGAGTGACGCATCTTCCGGAACGACGTATAAAATTCAATCTTCAGGGGCAATCGTCACGATCAGGCCGTCGAGCGCATCGCTCACGGGGATCTGGCACGACAGGCGCGACGTTTCGTTACGGTGGTCGGTGCTGTCGAGCAGGTCATTTTCGTCTTCGCCCATTTTTGGCAGGCGGTCGGCAAAGGCAGGATCAATATGCACATGACAGGTCGCACACGAACAGCAACCGCCGCACAAAGCGAGCAATTCATCAAAACCGTTGTCGCGGATCACT
The DNA here is from genome assembly GCA_031426075.1 of Sphingomonadaceae bacterium. Taxonomy (GTDB): domain Bacteria; phylum Pseudomonadota; class Alphaproteobacteria; order Sphingomonadales; family Sphingomonadaceae; genus Sphingorhabdus_B. The sequence goes on along the minus strand of JANPKN010000148.1, from coordinate 6,510 downwards.
TCCATCAACGACAGGCCGTTTTCTGCTTCGACTTTGCGGCCTTCGCCGTTACGTGAAATTACCGTGACCTTTGCCATGAAACTGCTCCCATATTCCTGAATGTTGTCGGTCTGATAGGTTGCGACTTTCGACATGTGAAGCCCTAATTTGATGGGGATAAGTCAGGAGCTGCACTTGGCCCCGCCTGCGCGAATGCTTATGTCGCTGCCAACAGAATCAGAAAGACACTCCATGACCGAAAATCGCCACGCACCTGTCGTTATCATTGGCTCCGGCCCGGCAGGCTACACCGCCGCAGTTTACGCCGCGCGCGCGAACTTGACGCCGATGATGATTACCGGCGTTGAAATTGGCGGGCAGTTGATGACTACGACTGAGGTTGACAACTGGCCAGGTGATGATGCGGGCGTCATGGGCCCAGAATTGATGGAGCGGATGCGCAAGCATGCCGAGCGCTTCGGTACACGGATTGAGAATGACTATATCGAGAAAGTCGATTTTTCGAAGCGACCATTTGTACTGACCGGTGGCGCAGGCGATTACACTGCAGACTCAGTGATCATCGCCACTGGCGCGAGCGCGCAATATCTTGGCTTGCCCAGCGAAACCGCGTTTATGGGCAAGGGCGTGTCGGCTTGCGCCACTTGCGACGGATTCTTCTACCGGAACAAGCCAGTTGCCGTGATTGGCGGTGGTAACACCGCAGTCGAAGAAGCCTTGTATCTTGCCAATATCGCCAGCCATGTGACCTTGGTTCACCGCCGCGACAAGTTGAAGGCGGAGAAAATCCTGCAAGACCGTCTGTTCGCGCGTGAGGCGGAGGGCAAAGTCACCATCAAGTGGAACCATAGGCTGGACGAAGTCCTGGGTGATAATATGGGCGTCACCGGCATGCGCATTGCCGCGACCGACGGCGAGGGCACGGAAGATATCGAACTGCATGGGGTATTCATCGCCATTGGGCACAAGCCGAACACTGGCATATTCGAAGGGCATCTCGACATGGCCGGCGGCTATATCAAAGTGCGTGGCGGCGCCGAGGGTCAGGCGACCGAAACCAGCGTCCCGGGCGTTTTTGCCTGCGGTGATGTCATGGACCATATTTACCGCCAGGCGGTCACCAGCGCAGGCACTGGATGCATGGCCGCGCTGGATGCAGAAAGGTTCATCGACGCGGCGGCGTAAGTGAGGTCCAGCTGAAGGAGCCGAATAATGAGAGTTCGCATATTCGCACTTGTGCTGGCCTTTTCGGTGTCGTCACCCGCCTTTTGTCAAACCGCAATCAGCGTGCCTGATACCGCGAGTTGGCAACATGCCCGCAGCGAGATCATCCTGCCACCGAAGCTCGCTGGGCTAAAACGTGGTTCGATTTCGGATAACTCCGCATCCGAACTCGATGTCAGCGTCCAATATGAAGGCGCTGACTCAATCGGCACTGTTTACCTCTATCGCCCCTATTGGAATGACATCGGTGTATGGTTCGACCGGAGCGAGCAAGGGCTGCTTGCCCATAAGGCGCTCGGCAATGTTGTGGGGGTAGAAAACGCACCGAGCAGCTTTGCGCGGCCGGGTGGTTCAGTCGCAAGCGGGCTCTATCGGGTCTACACAACGTCCAATGACAAATATAAAGCAACGGCTTTGGCCATTTTTCCGGTGGGACATTGGTTTGTAAAGCTGCGCTATTCGACGTTCAACAGCGATCCTGCATTCGCGAAAACCAAATTAATGGAGATGATAGCAAAAATAAGGGTGCCCGCCACGGCGAGCGAAGGAACCGTTCCGCAAAGCATCCCATTGTGTATGACCGCCATCAAGTGGAAAAAGGCAAAAGTCATCAAGCCGGATTTGATGGGCGCCATGTTGACAGGCGCGACCTTCACTGAATTGATGAAATTGCGGACGGCTGATTTTCTCGATCTTCCCAATGCTTGCCGCGATGCCGTGCCTACTGAGCTTTACACACTCTATCGCGATGCGAAGGACGATAATAACCTTGTCATGGTCGCCGGAGACTCTGGATACTCGGTGCAGGTTTTAGAAGCGCTGTTATCCAACAAGGAATATTGGGCCATAGCCTCTAGCCTGGCACAACACGCGCTTTTGCCGACCTTCACCAAAATGCCCGCACCCGAACTGCTGTTCAAAGTTGTTGCCAGTGGTCAGACCGTAGCAACCATAAACGACGACCCCGATTTGCCCTCGGGTCAAAAGCAGGACAGCGTGATCACACTGCCCTCTGGCAGGTAATTTGCGTTTTGGGCTTTGCGGCGAGACAGGCTCCGATTTCAACCTCCACATCGATTGGGAAAACATGTCGAAAGCATGCGGGTAAGATGCCGTTGCATGTTTGGACTGTGTGATATAGCTAACACAGCATATTGGAGGGAATATGTATGGCATTTGATCCAGCGGTCGAAACCGCGCGCTACATCGACAGTCTGGGACCGGAGGCATTGCAGAAGGCAGCGGCTTATACGACCGCGACCCACTGGATGTTATTAGGCGGGTTGGTTGTCACTGCCATCGTCACCTGGATTTTCGTGCGGTGGGGTTTGCTGGACCGACTGTCTGCAAAGTTGCAAAATCGCGGGTGGGCGTTGCGGACGCTCGTGATCTGCATTGCCTTCTTCCTTATATCGGCTGTTTTAAGCCTGCCGTGGGGCATTTATGAAGAATGGGGTTTCGAAAGATCCTATGGCCGGACAAGCCAATCCCTGGCGGACTTTGTCGTGCAAGATGCGATCGGCATATTGCTGTCGAGCATATTGGGCGGACTGTTCTTCTTGGGCGTTTACGCGCTGATCCGCCGCGCAGGGAAAAGCTGGTGGCTGTGGTCGGGCGGACTTGCGGCATTTGCCGCTGCAGCCACAATATTGCTGTCGCCTGTTCTCATCGAGCCAATTTTCAATGACTATAAGCCGGTTCCGCAAGGTCCTGTTCGCACCGCTTTGCTGACGATGGCGGATGAGGCCGGAATTCCGCCTGACCGGGTGTTGATGTTTGACGGGTCGCGCCAGTCGAACAACTTTACGGCGAATGTGTCGGGCGTATTTGGTTCGGCGCGCATCGCGATTTCGGATGTGGCGCTGAAACAGGCCTCGCTGGATGAAGTGAAGGCGGTCACCGGACATGAGATCGGGCATTATGTCCTCGGCCATATCTGGCGCACGGTGTTCGTAATTATCTTTATCGCGATGCTTGGCTTTTTCTTGGCAGACCGTCTGTTCAACCGCGTGGCGGCCTTGTTCGGTAGCAAGGCCAAGGTTAGTGACCCTGAAGGATTGCCCATATTGTTGTTGATAGTGTCCGTGTTGGGCGTTCTCGCGCAACCAGTGCTGAATGGCGTAATCCGCACCGGTGAAAGCGAGGCAGATGCGTATTCACTGCGCACGGCCAATCTGCCGGACGCATTGGCGGGGGCGTTGGTGAAGACCGCGGAATATCGTTATCCGCGGCCCTCAGCGCTGCAAGAGGCTATATTCTATTCGCATCCCTCGGTTGAAAAACGCGTGCGCCGGGCGATGGAATGGAAAGCCGACCAGTTCAAGAAAAACGGCGCGCGTTAGGCCGCCGCTTTCTTTTCCTGACGGAATTTATGCAGCAGCGGTTCGGTATAGCCATTAGGCTGCGTGACGCCTTCGAAAATGAGGGCGCGGGCGGCCTTTAATGCAAGGCTGTCTGCTTCCAATTTTTCATATAGCGGGTCGCCTGCATTTTGCGCGTCGACCTTGGCCGCCATCTTCGTCAGTGCTGCATCAACCTGCGCCTCGGTTGCGATGCCGTGCAGCAGCCAGTTGGCAATATGCTGCGATGAAATGCGAAGCGTCGCTCGGTCTTCCATCAGGCCGATGTCGTGAATGTCGGGCACCTTGGAACAGCCAACACCTTGGTCAATCCAGCGCACGACATAACCCAATATGCCCTGGGCGTTGTTTTCGAGTTCCTGGGTCACGTCTTCGTCCGACCAATTATGGCCAACGGGCGCGACAGGAATGGTCAGCAGCGGGTCAAGGCCCGGCGTTGGTTCCTTGGCAAGCTCCGCCTGACGGGCAAACACGTCAAACTTGTGATAATGCATCGCGTGCAATGTCGCCGCAGTCGGTGATGGTACCCATGCGGTGTTGGCGCCCGCCTTGGGGTGGCCGATTTTCTGCACCATCATGTCAGCCATCATGTCTGGCGCGGCCCACATGCCCTTGCCGATTTGCGCCTTGCCGCTGAGGCCACAGGCAAGGCCAATCTGGACATTGCGGGCTTCATAAGCCTGAATCCAGGACGAGGCTTTCATCTCGGCTTTGCGGATCATGGGGCCGGCATGCATCGCGGTGTGCATCTCGTCGCCAGTGCGATCAAGGAAGCCGGTGTTGATGAATACAATCCGGTCGCACACAGCGTGGATGCAGGCCGCAAGGTTTGCGCTGGTGCGGCGTTCTTCGTCCATGACGCCGACCTTGACCGTGTGGCGGGCAAGGCCAAGCACATCTTCTACCGCGTCGAACAGGTCGTTCGTGAACGCGGCTTCTTCCGGGCCATGCATCTTGGGTTTGACGATATAGATGCTGCCAGCACGGCTGTTGCGGTGCGTGCCAAGGCCCTTGAGGTCGTGAAGCGCGCAGAGCGATGTAAACAATGCGTCGAGAATGCCTTCGGGCGCTTCGCTGCCGTCAGGGAGCAGAACCGCCGGGTTGGTCATCAAATGCCCGACATTGCGGACGAACATCAGGCTGCGTCCGGCAAGCGTGAGGCCGTGATACACGCGATCCGGCTCAAGTGCACGGGTGACAGTCTTGCCGCCCTTGTCAAAACTGGCGACCAGATCGCCGCGCATCAGGCCAAGCCAGTTGGTGTAGGCTGCGACCTTGTCATCGGCATCGACGGCAGCGACGGAGTCTTCCAGATCGATGATCGTCGTCAGTGCCGATTCAAGGATGACATCGGCAATGTGCAGTTCGTCGGTCGCGCCAACCGGGCTGTATGGATTGACCAGCACCTCGATGTGCAGGCCGTGATGCTTGAACAAATAGCGCGTGGTGTCGCCCGATTGCGCTGTTGCCACGAAATTTGCGTTGGCGTTGCCCGCCAGAGCGTTCTGCCAACCGGGGATCGCGTCATCCAAAAAGCTGCGCGCATAGGCCACGACTGCTTCGCCGCGTGCGGTGTCATAACCGCCGGGACGCGGAGCAGGGGCGGACAAGACGTCGGTCCCGTAAAGCGCATCATACAGGCTACCCCAGCGCGCATTGGCGGCATTTAGGACGAAGCGGTCATTGAGGCTTGGAACCACAAGCTGTGGGCCGGCCATTGTCGCGATTTCCGCGTCGACATTTTGCGTGCCGATGCTGAATGAAGCAGGTTCGGGGACGAGATAGCCAATTTCGCGCAAAAACGCCTGATAGTCTGCCATATCCGAAATCGGGCCAGGATTGGCGCGATGCCAATCGTCCAACTTGGCTTGAATTTCGTCACGCTTGGCCAGCAGCATCCGGTTCTGCGGCACAAAACGGCCGAGGACGTCAGCGAGCCCCCGCCAGAGACTATCGGCAGCGATGCCAGTGCCGGTCAGCGCACGGCTTTCGATGAACTCTACAAGCTGCTCGGCAATCCGAAGCCCGGCGCGCGTTACATATTTGGTCATACTTTGGCTCCAGTGAAGAATGGCGCCCTGGGGAGATTTTTATTGTTGCGCCTCCCCTAACGGGTGTTGCCGATCGACAAAAGGAAAAAACTGCGCTGGCAATTAATTCGAAGGCAGGTCATGAATTGCACATGAAATTGATCAAGCATCTGGTCGAAAAGCCGTGGGGCCGAAGTGATATTCCTGCCGCATTTGGCGACGTTAACGGACGCCGGATCGGCGAAGTGTGGTATGAGGAAAAAGGTGGAGCCGCTCTGCCGCTGCTCGTCAAATGGCTCTTTACGTCGGAAAAACTGTCTATCCAAGTCCATCCCGATGACACGCAGGCGCAGAAGCGCGGACTATCGTCGGGCAAAGAAGAGTGCTGGTTTGTGGTGCATGCAGAGCCAGACGCAGTGCTTGGTATTGGAACCAAACTGCCTTTAAATGCCGACGAACTGCGCAGCGCCGCTTTGTCAGGCCAGATCGAAGCATTGATGGATTGGAAACCAGTTTCAGCAGGCGACTATTACTATATCCCGGCTGGTACGGTCCACGCCATTGGCGCTGGCGTCACTTTGGTCGAGGTGCAGCAATATGCTGACGTCACTTATCGCCTGTTTGATTACGGACGCCCGCGCGAACTTCATCTGGATGATGGCGTCGCCGTGTCAGTCGCTGCCCCTTATGCCGACGCACGGTTTGGATGTGCCGTGGGCGGTACACAGCTTATCGACGGTACTTACTTTCAGCTATGGTATATTGATGAACCCGAACAGATTGCATCAGCACGCGGAACTGGGCCTTGGTTTATCATCCCCTTGAAGGGTGAATTGACATACGGCGGAGCGAGCGGCCAGGTCGGCGAATGCCTGTTGATCGAAGACATCAGAAAT